>NZ_JALKFU020000001.1 GCF_023242965.2 Frankia sp. AgKG'84/4 | reverse complement strand
GGCTGGCCCTGGTACGGCGGCTGGCCCTGGTACGGCTGCTGGGCCTGGTACGGCTGCTGGCCGGCCATCCCGCCGGCGGCGCGCTGGCCGAGGGCCATGCCGAGGCCGATGCCCAGGCCCTCGCCGGCGCCGCCCTGGTTGCGCGCGGCCTCCTCGATGGCCTGCGCGGTCTGGAACCGCGTGTAGTCGTCGAGGTTGCCGACGATGCCCATCTGGCTGCGCCGGTCGATCGCCTCCTCGACCTCGGGCGGCAGCGAGATGTTCTCGATGATGAACTTCGGGATCGCGATGCCGACCGGCGCGAGTTCCTTGGTCAGCGCCTCGGCGAGCGCCTCGCCGATGACATCCTGCCGGGTGGCCAGGTCCAGCACGGGCACCCGGGCCGTGGCGAGTGCGTTGCCCAGCCGCCCGACGATGACCTGGCGCAGGTACCCGGCGACCTCCTCGGTGCGGAACTGCGGGTCGGTGCCGGCGAGTTCGCGCAGCAGCGCCGTCGGGTCCACCACCCGGATCGCGAACGCGCCGAACGCCCGCAGCCGCACCATTCCGAACTCGGGGTCCCGGACGATGACCGGGTTCTGCGTGCCCCACTTCAGGTCGGTGAACTGCCGGGTGTTGACGAAGTACACCTCGGCCCGGAACGGCGAGTCGAAGCCGTACTTCCAGCCCTTGAGCTTCGACAGGATCGGCATGTTCTGCGTCTGCAGCGTGTACATGCCGGGGGAGTAGGCGTCGGCGACCTGCCCCTCGTTGATGAACACGGCCGCCTGGGACTCGCGGACGGTGAGCCGCGCGCCCATTTTGATCTCGTTGTCGTAGCGCGGGAAGCGCCACACGATCGTGTCGCGGCTGTCATCGGTCCATTCGATGATGTCGATGAACTCGCCACGGATCCGGTCCATGATTCCCACGACTGCCGCCGCCTCCACCCCGTCCGGAAGCCGCGGAGCGGCGTCCACCGTACGGCGGCACCTTACCCGCCCGGATCGCGAGGTCCGCCCCGCTCGTCAGCATCGAGCGTCAACCCGGGCCAACCGCCCCTTCCCCCGACGTCCCGGCCCACCAGGGCACTTGCGTTGGAGTCCACTCGAACGCCTAGGGTCGGCGGGTGACGACGTGGACGACGCGTGAGGTGGCCGTGAAGGTCGGCATCACCGAGCACACCCTTCGCTGGTACGAGCGCATCGGTCTGCTCGATCGGATCGAACGCGGCGCCGATGGGCGCCGACGGTTCGGCGAGCGTGACATCGAGTGGATTCTGCTGCTCGTGCGCCTGCGGTCGACCGGGATGTCGGTGCGCGACATGCAGCGTTACGCGGTGCTCGTCCGGTCCGGCGCGGGCGAGGCCGAGCGGCTCGCCCTGCTCGAGGAGCACCGGCGGGTGGTGCGGGCCGCGCTCGTCGCGCAGCAGGAGTGTCTTGACCTGTTGGACAACAAGATTCGCAGCTATCGTCGGGCGACCCGCGCGGCGGATGAGGAGCAGTGAGCATGCGTGAGGCAGACATCGGCGGGCTGACCGTCTCGGCCCAGGGCCTGGGCTGCATGGGAATGAGCGAGTGGTATGGCGCCGCCGACTGGGATGAGTCGATCGCGACCATCCACCGCGCGATCGACCTGGGCGTGACGTTTCTCGACACCGCCGACATCTACGGCGCCGGCCACAACGAGGTGCTGGTGGGGCGGGCGATCCACGATCGTCGCGACCAGGTGCAGCTGGCCACCAAGTTCGGCATCGACCGCTCCGCCGGCGACGGGGCGCGGGTGATCCGCGGCGAGCGGGCGTATGTGAAGCGCGCCTGCGAGGCCTCGCTGCTGCGGCTCGGCGTGGACGTCATCGACCTCTACTACCTGCATCGGCCGCCGCAGACCACGCAGATCGAGGAGACGGTCGGGGCGATGGCCGAGCTGGTCGCCGAGGGCAAGGTGCGCCACCTCGGGCTGTCCGAGGTCGACGGCGCGCTGCTGCGTCGGGCGAACGCCGTGCACCGGATCTCGGCTGTGCAGAGCGAATACTCCCTGTGGACCCGGGACCCCGAAACGGACGTTCTCGATGCCCTGCGGGAACTGGAAGTCGCCCTGGTGGCCTACTCCCCGCTCGGACGCGGTTTCCTCACCGCGACGGTCGGAACCACCTCGCTCGGCGAGAACGATTTCCGCCGCGGCAATCCGCGGTTCGCAGGTGATGCGGGCGAGGCGAACAAGGCGATCACGGCGGCGGTCACCGAGGTGGCCTTCCGCAGGAACGTCGCTCCGGCGCAGGTGGCGCTCGCCTGGGTGCACGGGCAGGCCGAACGCCTCGGTGTTGCGGTGGTACCGATTCCCGGCACGAAGCGTCGCCGGTGGCTGGAACAGAACGCCGCCGCGCCCGCCATCACCCTGGACGGCGACGACCTGGCGGCCCTCGACGCCCTCGGCGCCCAGGTGGTCGGCGCCCGCTACTGACCTGCGCTGTATCGCGGCCGAGCAGGACGAGCAGGAGGCATCCCTCCCGCGGACATCCTCAGGCGGTGACCTGCTCCCTCGGGACGTGGGGGACGGCGGTGGCCGGGTCGACGCCGGCGAAGGACAGCCCGATGACGAAGCCCGCGACCTCCTCGAGCTGGCGGGCGCGGGCGAGCGGCCCCAGGACGGCCGGCACGCCGCCGAGGTCGCGGATGAGGTCGCCGACGACGCGCAGGGCCGCCACCTCGTCGCCGCAGATCGCCACCGTCGGCGCCGGGCCGTGGTGGCCGTCGACGGCAGCCGGGCGGCCGGTCCACTGGTCGGCGGCAAACAGGTGCAGGGCCTTCACGATGTGGGCGCCGGGTGCCAGGGCGGCGATCCGCTCGGCCGCCGAGGTGCCCGGCGCGGTGAGCAGCACGCCGACGCCGTGCTCGACCGCGTTGGTCGGCTCGATCAGCGGCGTGCCGGCGAGGCTGCCCTCCGGCGCGCCGGCGGCGCGCAGGATGTCCTCGACGCCGGCCCACGACACGGCGAGCAGCACGGCATCGCGCCCGGTGGCGGCGTCACGCGGGCTGGCGGCCCGCGTCGGTCCGCCGAGCCGTTCGGCGAGTGCGTCGGCCCTGGCCCGCGACCGGCCGCCGATGACCAGCTCGTGCCCGGCCCGAACCCACACTCGCCCCAGCCCCTCGGCCAGGGTGCCCGTGCCCAGAATCCCGATGCGCATCGTCGCTCCTCGCTTGTTCGAACCGCGTCGGGAGCAACGGTATGGCGGCCGTTACGCACCGGTCGGTGCGTGCGGAGGCTGCGACGATGGTGCGGTGAGCGAGCGCGGGAACGGCTGCGAGGACCTGATCGCCGACTGCCGCCTGCGGGCGGCGACCGACCTGTTCGCCCACACCTGGGACCCGGTCGTGCTCGCCGCCCTCCAGTCGGGCCCGCGTCGGCGCCGCGAACTACGGGTCGCGATTGGCGGCCTGAGCGACAAGGCCCTCACCGAGGCGCTGCACCGACTCGGAGCCCAGGGACTGGTGTCCCGCCACGCCGCCGCGCAGGCATCGCCGCGGGTCGACTACGCGCTGACCCCGCTCGGGCAGAGCCTGGTGGACGGCCCGATGCGGGCGCTGGGCGAATGGATCACCGACCACGGCGACGAACTCCTGGCCGCCCAGGACACGCCGGCGGCGAAACCGGTGGACGCGCAGGTCACCGGCGGGGCCGTGAGAAGTCCGCTGGATGACGTCGAGGGAGTATCGCCCTTGAGAACCTCCGTGCCGTGCGCGACCGTCCGGTACACCAGCCGGTAGGTGCCGAACCCGTAGCGGTCGGTGCCGGCACCGAAGCCTTCCGTGCGAAGGAAACTGTCGACATCGGCTCGATCGGCCAGGGTCGTGAGAGGTTTCACGACACGACGCTCTCGCGCCATCCGCCGACGGCCCCCGCCGGGCACGCGCAGATCAAGGCCAGACCCCAATGGCCGTCGTGACTACGGGTCGGGAGCGCGTGGAGCGGTGGCCGAGGCCACGCAGGCGTGGTCAGCCGTGGTGCTGCAGGCCTTCGAGGAGAAGCCGCAACCATGACCGAGGCCGGGAGGCCCCGGTAGGCGGTGATGTGGGCGATGAAGGTACAGAGCCACGTCATCAGCGCGAGCCCGGGATCGGAGTCGTCGAGCAGCCGGTCCGCGCTCGTCTTCGGACCGAGGTACCCACGCGGACGGCGTCGCGGGCGGGTTCGCCACCACGGCCGGAGCGCGCCTGGCGGCGCGGGCCACTCAGGGCGTGGGTGCCGCGCTTGCCGCCCCCCGGCACGCTGTCGCTGATCATCGTGGCCTTCCCGGCGCGCAGCCGGGCGCTGGGCGCGTTCTCCGCCGGGGCCGGCGCGGGCGTGTCTATCGGGTACATCCTGGGCGGCGTGCTCACCGCCGAGCTCTCCTGGCGCTGGGTGATGTTCATCAACGTGCCGTTCGAAATCGCGATCGTGGTTCTCGCGCCCAGGTTCGTCGCCGAGCCGGCGCGGCATCCGGGCCGGATCGACGTGGTGGGCGCCCTCCTCGGCACGGGCGGCATGGGCGCGCTGACCTACGCCTTCATCCGCGTCGGCGACACCGGGTGGGGCGACAGCCGCGCGCTCGCGACGTTCGCCGCCGCGGCCATTCTGATCGCGGCCTTCCTGGGCTGGCAGGCGCGAGGCGCGCACCCGATCATGCCGCTGCGGCTCTTCGTTGACCGCAACCGGGCGGTGGGGCTGGCGAACATGTTCCTGCTCGCGGCCGCCCTGGCCGGAACTATCTACTTTCTCAGCCAGCTCCTGCAGGTGGGGCTCGGTATGAGTCCGCTGCGGGCCGGGCTGGCGGTGCTGCCGCTGGCGTTCACGCAGATCGCCAGCTCCAGGGCCGCACCCCGGCTGCTGGCGCGGACGGTCCGAAGGCCGTCACGGTCACCGGAACCCTGCTGATCACCGTGGCGATGGCCTGGCTCAGCCGAATCGCCACGACCAGCGGATATGTGGACGGCATCCTCGGCCCGATGATCCTGTTCGGTATCGGTGTCGGCCTCTGCTTCATGCCGCTCAACGCGATGATCATGATGACAGTGTCCGCCCGGGACGCCGGTGCCGCCTCGGGCCTGCTGCAGAGCATGCAGCGGACCGGAAGCGCGGTGGGCGCGGGTACCGAGCACATCCGCCGCCGAGTCGGCGCGATATGGCGACGTCGGCGGCCGTACCCGTCCATTCTCCGGCCGCTTGGATCCCAGGTAGTTCAGACCGGGTCCGTCGACTCGTCCTCGACGAGGATCGCGGCGAGCAGGCCAGGGAAGCGGATGTCGAACTCGGCTCGGCGCAGGCGGTTGAGCCGGCGTGAGCCCTGATAGAAGCCGCTGGTGAACGTCGCGGTGGTCGCCCGGGCAGCAGCGCGTCCTCGTCCATGGTGCCGCCGGCGGCGTCGGGCACCTCGCTGTCCAGATCGTCAAGTCCCGCGGCCCACGCCAGATGTCAGATACCTCCAGTGGCTTCGCTGTCCCGTCGGCGATGACTTGATCGATGCGGTCGTCCTCTACGCCGGCGAGCCTGCCTGACGCCGACGGGACGGCCTCGCTGCTGTCCCGCTGGCGCTGCTCGGCCCTTGACTGATGGGCCTGTCGTGGCCGGCGTGGGGCGCTCCCGCTTCGGCACCCGCTGCGGTGGCCGCCGCCGCGCGCAGACCGTCGAGGAGAAGGTCCAGTTCGTGGGTGAAATCGAGCCGGCAGCCCAGGCTGATGCGGGGCCCGCTCGCCAGCGAAAATTTCGTTTCCCGGTCGACCTTGGCGGTGCCACAGTCGTGATCCGCGCGACCTGGACGTCGTTGGTCATGACCCTCGGCGAAGAGGCCGCCAAAACGGTTATGGTTCGGTTCCGGCCGATCGATCTTCTTTGATTGAGTAGTATCAGGAGTTGGCATCGAAATGAAAACGCTGCTCGTCTGGCGTCTTGACACCAGACGCAGGGTCGAGATGTGGCAGTGGCGCATTCCGGGCCTGCAGAGAGTCCTCGAAAGGACCGTAGGGAGGCAGCCACGCGGGCCGGCGGCCTTGTCCGGCCTGAGATCATCACCGCGGACGTGGAGCTTGCGGATCGAGATAGTGCGGAGATCACGTGTCATCACAAAGGGATCGCTCTGCCCTCGGCGCCCTTGTCTTGCTTTGGGTGCCGACCGTCGTCGGCGTACTCGCGATGATTATCCTGCACGGCCTCTACGGGGTCGCCGTCCTCTTCGGAGGTTACGCGGTGGAACTTTTTATTCTCGGCCGGTCAGGCCGCGGGTTCTACCTGGCCTGGGCGTCGGCCTGCCTGGCCGCCGCCATTCTGCTCGTCGCCATGCAGAGCCAGCTATGAGCACCCCGGTCGACCTGGTCCTCGCCGCTGTCGACCAGGTACTTCCTCTCGCCGACGCCGCCAAGGCCGACCAGCTCGGCGAGCCCATCCGCGTCCAGGGCAAGATCGCGCGGATGCCCTGAGGCGCTTCTCGACCGGCGCGCTGCTGAACCCGAACCGGAGGACATGTGACATTTGATGTCGAAAGCTCGGGAGGAGAGCAACCGGTGCAGGGGTTCGTCCGGGGCGGGGACGAAGGCCGGCGGATCGATCTGCCGAACTGGTCGATGCTTGTCAAGGTCACGGCGGGAGACACCCTCGGCAGGCTCACCGTGCTGGAGGGGCTGATGGGCGCCGGGCAACCCGGACCGCTGCCGCATGTGCACGACGGCCACGACGAGACGTTCGTGCTGATCGAGGGGCGGCTGCGGTTCCGCGTGGGGGACGGGTTCCACACCGCCGTCGCGGGTGAGACGGTCTTCGCCAGCCGGCGCCTCGCCCACGGCTTCGGCAATCCCTTCGACGAGCCGGCGCGCTACGTCGCGATCCTCACCCCCAGCGGCTACGAGGACTACTTCGCCGAGGTCGCGGAACACGTCGCGAGCACCGGCGCGATGCCGGACCGCTCGTTGACCGAGGAACTGATGGCCCGGCACCGGACGGTCCTCGCGCCGCCGCTGCCCGATCCTGGTCCGGCCCGACGCGCCGATCCGTGAGACCGCACGTCGGTCAGCGGGACGAGTGGTGGTCGTCGAGGCGTTGCAGGCTGCGGATCAGCTCCGCACGTTCGGCGGGGGAGAGCGGGGCGAGCAGGTCGTCCTGGGCCTCGTCCACGAGCTGGTCCAGCATCCGTAGGTGGGATCGGCCGGTCGGGGTCAGTGTGACGATGTTGCGGCGCCGGTCGGCGGGGTCGGGCGCGCGTTCCACGTAGGCGACGTCGGCCAGGCCGTTGAGGACGGCGACCATGTCGCTGCGGTAGATGCCGGTGCGTTCGCTGAGTGCGGCCTGGCTGGCGGGGCCGGCATCGCGGAGCGTGACCAGCGTGGAGTACTGCCAGCGGGTCGCTCCGACCGTGGCGAGGTGGGCGTTCGAGATCCGGTCCGCGTGCGCCGCGTTGCGGCCGATGAGTCGGGTGGCCAGTGACCGCAGGCGGGCGGGGGCCGCGGAGGCGCTGGTGGGCCATGGGCGGTCGTGCTCCGTCATGGCGGGCATCCTACGACGGCTTGCGTTAGTGACCCGAACGATTTAGCGTTAGTCATCTGAACGTTAGGGGGACTAATGGTGGAGATCGAGCCTTTCCGCATCGCCGTTGCGCCGGCTGACCTCGACGACCTGCACATCCGCCTGGACCGCACCCGGTGGCCCGACGAGCTGCCGGGCGTCGGAGACGAGTTTGGCGTGCCGCTGGCCCGGGTCAGGGAGCTGGCTGACTACTGGCGCCACCGCTACGACTGGCGCGCGGCCGAAGCCGAGCTGAACAGCCATCCGCAGTTCATCACCGACATCGACGGCCAGCGCATCCACTTCCTGCACGTGCGCTGCGAGCGGCCGGACGCGCTGGCGCTGGTGCTGACGCACGGCTGGCCGGGGTCGATCGTGGAGTTCCTCAACGTCATCGGGCCGCTCTCGGCCGAGTTCCACCTCGTCATCCCGTCGATTCCGGGCTGGGGTTTCTCCGGACCGACGCGTCAGCGTGGCTGGGATGTCAACCGGGTGGCACGGGCGTGGGCGGAGCTGATGAGTCGACTGGGCTACCAGCGGTACGGCGTCCACGGTGGAGACTGGGGGTCGTCGGTGTCCCGGGCATTGTCCGAGCATGATGCCGAACGCGTCGTCGGAGTTCACCTCAACTACCTTCCGACCCCGCCGCTGCCCGGCGACCCGGACCGTGCGGACCTCAGCCCGGGGGATCAGGAACGGTACGACCAGACCGCGGCCTATCTCCGCAACCAGCCCGGGGTGCGGACCATCAACGGCACCCGGCCGCAGACTCCGGCGTACGGCATCACCGACTCGCCCGTTGGCCTGCTCGCCTGGCTGCTCGACCCGATGACAATGTGGGCGGCCCGGGACTTCCCGATCAGCCCGGACCGAGTGCTCACCAACGTGATGCTGTTCTGGCTGACCCGTACCGGCGGCACGGCGCCGCGCCTGCACCGCGAGACCGGCAGACCGCCGTCGTGGCTGACCGTTGCGCCGGTCGGAATCTTTGTTCCACCGGAGGACATCACCCGCCCGATCCGGCGCTACGCCGAGCGGCGAATGCCGATAGCCCGGTGGACGGAGGCCGACCGCGGCGGCCACTTCGCGGCCCTGGAGGTGCCCGACCTGCTCGTCGAGGACATCCGCGCGTTCTTCGGGACCCCGTGACCAGCCCCTTTCGCGTCGAGCGTCAGCCAGCACGCACCGGCCGGGCCTCCGGCCTGGCCAGGTGCGCCGCGGAACCGTCGGATCTTGGTGCGCCGCGGAACCGTCGGCTGCCGTCGTCACCCCTACCGGCGCCCACTTCGGCGCGACGCCCGAGGACCGGAGGGACTCAGGGCGCGCCGGACCGCGAGTTCGACAGGCGAGTACGAACCATCGGCGCGGTCCAGGTCCAGGAGGCCGGTCGGGTCCAGGGGCGGCTGGGCGAGGAAGCGCGGGACGGAGCCGCGATGCCGCTGCGCGCCGTGGATGAGGAACGGATGGCAGAGGAACACGTCGCCGGCCGCGCCGGTGGCGAGGGCCAGCGGGCGGTCGGGGTTGTCGAGCTTCCCGGCCGCGTCCATCTCCCGGCACAGGTCCAGCCCGTTGCGGCCCAGCTCACCGGCGGGCGCCAGGAACGGTGGGACGTCGAGGTGTGAGCCGACCTTGATGCGGGTCGGTGCGTCGTCGGGGCCGACGTCGGAGAACAGGAAGAGCATGAGGAGTGCGCGGTCGCGGGACCGCAGGTTCAGCCAGAACCATGTCTCGCCGGGCGGCAGATAGGCGCCGTCCATGTGCCAGCCGGCGTCGCCCGGGTCGGCTGGATGGGGGAAGCGGATGGGGAACGTGCCGAGGCCGGTGCGCGGCCGCCACCGGCCCGCCCCGACAAGCTGGTCGTAGGCGCCGCGCAGCCGCGGGGTGTTGGCGGCCTGGCGGAACGGCGCCTCCCCGCTCCCGTCGAGGCGGATGACGGGGCGGTTCCAACTGGCCGGCTTGTTCGGATCAAGGCCGGTCAGCCGCCAGAGAATCGAACGGCACTCGTCGGCCAGTGCCGTCGGGAACGCTCCGCGGAGCGCGACGAAGCCCTCGTCGACGAAGCGGGCGACGTCGTCGTCGGTCAGAGTGGACACCTCGGTCATCACCTCGGTGTCCGATCGTCGCCGCCCCCGGCCGATCACTCAAGGGGTTTTCGCCGCGCCGCGGCGGCGAGGTCAGGGTTCGCGGCACGGTGCGGCCGCGGTCAGTTGGGTTCGGTCAGGCGTCCGGAGCCCAGCCCCAATGCGGTACCTCGCGGATGGGGTGCAGGTCGGCGTCCGTCTCGGCCCACGAGTTCTGCTGGGCGACGTGGGCGCCGAACTCGACGTGCTCGCGCACCGCCGCGCGGAACGGCGCGTCGTCGGGCAGGCCGGCCTCGTCCAGGGCCGCCAGGTACGCCTCGACGAAACGTTCGCGCTGCTCGTCGGTGATGCGACGGTGGCGGTGGATGGCGATCAGCTCCTGGAAGCCGATCTCTCGGCTGAAGCGGTCCGGGCCGCCGAACGACTCCGCGGTGAACCAGGTGAGATGGTCGACGTGGGTCGCCACCCGTTCGGTGAAGACCTTGCTCAGCACCGGGTCGGCCAGTGCCTTCTGGTAAAAGAGCTCCTCGAGCCGGTGCAGTGCGGCGTCGCCGCCGGCGTGCTCGTACAGCGTCTCCGCCATTTGTTGGGATCCCGTCGCCGTCTCGTGCTGCCCTGCGTCACGTCAGAATGGAACGCTAGAGCGATGTCGGCCGAAGGAGAAACAGAAGTTTTCGGTGGCGCCACAGCGGCCGTCGGTCGATCGCCGGCGTCGTCCGCCGCGTCGAGGATCGACCTGCGCCAGCTGGACTATTTCGTGGCACTCGCCGAGGAGCTGAACTTCACCCGCGCCGCGCGCCGCCTCAACGTCGCCCAGCAGTCGCTGAGCAGCGCGATCGCGCGACTTGAAGCGCAGGTCGGGTTCACTCTGTTCGAGCGCTCCAGCCGGGCGGTCGGCCTCACCGAGCACGGTTCGCGCTGGCTGCCACACGCCCGTGAGCTGCTCGCGGTCGCCGAGCGGTGCGCGCGGGCCGCGCACGACATCGCGACCGGCGGCGCCACCACGCTGCGGATCGGTCTGGCCGCCACCGCCGCGGTAGAGATCACGCCGAGGCTGCTGCGCGCCTACGCGCGGCGCTACCCCGACGTCCGCGTCGTCACCAAGCACCACGGCCTCGAGGACCCGACGGGCGGCCTCGGCGGGCACACGAGCGACGTCGCGATCGTCCGGCCGCCGTTCACCGGCGCGGGCCTGGAGCAGATCGTGGTCGCCACCGAGCCGAGGTTCGTCGCCGTCGGGGCCGACCATCCGCTCGCGGACCGACCCAGCGTCACGTTCGAGGAGATCGCCGAGCTGCCGTGGATCGACATCACCGGGTCGGATCCGGTCTGGTGCGCGTTCTGGCGCGTGAGCGAACGGCGCACCCGGCCACCGCGGATCGGGGCGCGGGGCGACACGCTCGACGATCTGCTCGACGCGGCCCGCTCCGGCCGGGCGGTTGGGCTGGTCCCCGCGTCGATCGCCCACGCGCAGCGCTGGCCCGGCCTCGCGTTCGTGGAGGTCGCGGACATCGCGGGCTCGGACGTCGCCATCGCCTGGAACGCGGGGGGACTGCCGGCACCCGCGCGGGACTTCCTCACGCTGGCCGCGGCCGTCGCGGCCGACCAGCCATCCGGTTGACCAGTGCCGCGGCAATCCTGATCGCGCAGGGCCGACGGCCGCGGCGCGCGGGTCAGCGTACGAACACCCCGGCTCGGGCGGCGGCGGTGGCGGCCCTGGCGGCGCGTTCCGCCGTGGCCTCGTCCGGTGGCTTCCCGGCGGTCAGCAGGCCGTAGTAGAGCGGGGCCGAGACGGCGCGGATCACCTCGGCGGGGTCGGTTCCCGCGGGTGCCTCGCCGCGGTCGACGGCCCGCGCCACGCACGGCGCCCACTCGGCGATCCGGGCGTCGTAGAAGCGGCGCAGTGCCTGCGCGGTGCGCTCGTCGTAGGTCGCGGCGGCGATCACCGCCTGGAACAGCGCGCCCTGCCGCGGGTCGCCCAGGGTGCGCCGGACCAGGTCGGCGTTGGCCCGCAGGTCGCCCAGCAGGGAACCGGTCTCGGTGCGCGGCACGGATTCCTCGGCCATCTCGGCCAGCAGGTCCGCTACCAGGCCGGCGACCGTCCCCCACCGGCGGTAGACGGTGGTCTTGCCGACGCCGGCCAGGCGCGCGACGTCGGCAAGGTCGAGCTGGGCGAAGCCGCGTTCGGCGAGCACATCGCCGGCGGCCTGGAGAACGCTGGCCCGCACCCGCGCGGTCCGCCCGCCGGGTCGGACGGTCCCGGGTCCGGCGTCTTCATCCACAGTAACGGGTCTCCAGTTCCAATAATGGCTTGCTGGGTGGTACGGTTTGACCCATCTTAATGGAACTGTGGAATCATTAGGGGCGAGCTATGGAGTATCGACGCCTGGGTGCGTCCGGGCTGATGGTTCCCGCGCTGAGCTTCGGCGCCGGCACCTTCGGCGGTCGCGGCCCGCTGTTCGGCGCCTGGGGCGACACCGACGCCGACCAGGCCCGCCGCCTTGTCGACATCTGCCTTGAGGCGGGCGTGACCATGTTCGACACGGCTGACGTCTACTCCGACGGCGCCTCCGAAGAGGTGCTCGGCGCGGCCATCCGGGGCCGGCGCGACCAGGTTCTCGTGTCGACGAAGGCGGGCCTGCCGGTCGGCGACGGGCCGGGCGATGCCGGCTCGTCCCGCGCCCGGCTGCTCCGCGCCTGCGACGCGGCCCTGCGCCGGCTGGGCACCGACTACCTCGACCTCTTCCAGCTGCACGCCTTCGACGCCGGCACCCCGATCGAGGAGGTGCTTTCGACCCTGGATGACCTCGTGCGGGCCGGCAAGATCCGCTATCTGGGCGTGTCCAACTTCGCGGGCTGGCAGCTCATGAAGTCCCTCGCCATCGCCGAGAAGCGCGGGTACCCCCGGTACGTGGCGCATCAGGTCTACTACTCGCTCGTTGGTCGCGACTACGAGTGGGAACTGCTGCCGCTCGGCCTGGATCAGGGTGTCGGCGCGATCGTCTGGAGTCCGCTGGGCTGGGGTCGGCTGACCGGTCGGATTCGGCGCGGTGAGCCCCGCCCCACGCACGGCCGGCTCCCCGCCACTGCCGACTACGGACCGCCGGTGGAGGACGAGCAGCTGTTCACGGTGGTCGACGCGCTCGACGAGATCGCCGCGGAGACCGGCCGGGCGGTGCCCCAGATCGCCCTCAACTGGCTGTTGCGGCGGCCCACGGTGTCCTCGGTCATCGTCGGTGCCCGCGACGAGGCGCAGCTGCGGCAGAACCTCGGGGCGGTCGGCTGGTCGCTGACCGCGGCTCAGCTGGCGCGCCTGGCCGCGGCCAGCGCCCGTACCGCGCCCTATCCGTACTTTCCCTACCAACGGCAGGAGGGATTCGCCCGCCTGAATCCCTCACCGGTCCAGGCCGGTGACATTGGCCTGACGGGCGAGAGCGGGGAGCATTCTACCCGGACCGGATGGCCGGTGACCTGGGCGCGTCCGGGAGGCCCGTGGTAGTCGCCGCCGCGAGCATCCCCACCTGCGGACTCTGGCCGATCTGCCTTGTCTGCCGGTCGTCGCTCATGCGGAAGGCGACCGTTCCCCACCGTCAACTGATCCCGTGGTTGTTCGGCCGGTCCGCGCGTCAGTCGTTCTGGGCGGTGGCTCGCAGACCGTCGATGAGGAGTTCGAGTTCGTGGGTGAACTTGACCCGGCAGCCAACGTCGAACAGTGCCGGCAGCGTCCGGTGCAGGTTTGGTAGGGCGTCGGCGGTGATGTTTCGGCGGAACCAGTCGTCGATGGGCTCAGAACGCTCGCTCGCGGACCCCGGGTCGGTCGTGTCGACCAGAACGGATCCGAACACGAGGCCGAGGAGGCCTCGGTACCGGCGGACGGCATCCTGCTCGGTGAGGCCGGCGTCCAGGAGGGCGCCGAGCATGGCGTCGATGACGCGCAATGACCCCGACGACCGCGGGTTGGCCTGTTGGGACACCAGCGCGCGCACGATGACGGGCTGCGCGCGGAACGCCGTGTAGGCGGATCCGGTCAGCAACCGGATCCGCTCGTCCCACGGCAGACCCGGATCCGGTAGCGAGATGGACTCGAAGACCCGGCTCGCCAGGCCGTCGAGAAGATCTCCCTTGTTGGCCACGTGGTTGTAGAGCGACATCGCCTCGACGCCGAGCCGGGCGGCGAGGCGGCGCATCGACAGCCCGGTGAGGCCCTCCAGCTCGGCGAGCTCGATCGCGGCGTCGAGGATTCGCTCCCGTGACAGTCCCTCGCCTCGTCGTGGCGTCATGGTTCCCACCCTCCGCGTTGTCGTCGGCTTCGGACACATCCGAACGCAACTGTAGGCGAAGGGGCGCTGTTTGACTTACGATGTAAGCTTACATCGTAAGTCAAACGCCGATCAGGAGCATCATGGATGTCGACACGTTGCTGACCACGACCCGGTCGGTGCGCCGCAAGCTTGACCTCGACCGGCCGGTGGAGCCCGAGGCCATCACAGAGTGCCTGCGGATCGCGATACAGGCGCCTGCGGCCGGAGCCCTGCTCTCAAGCATCCGCTGGCTGGTCATCCGTGACCAGGCGACGCGGCAGGCCGTCGCCGCACACGTCAGGGAGCCGGCGCGGATCTCACAGGCCCGGTACGGCCATCTGGTCAGTCCGGCGGTCCTCGCATCGGGCCAGCACCTGGTCGAGGTTCTCGACCGGGTGCCGGTGTTCGTACTCGCTGCCATGATCGGCAGTCCGGGCGCGGAGGGCCCGAGTGCGAACGCCTTCTACGGCTCGGTGTATCCGGCGATCTGGAGCTTCCAGCTCGCCCTTCGCAGCCGCGGGCTCGGCACGACGATCACGGCCTACCACCTGAACGGCCACGAGGCCGACGTCGCCGCCCTGCTCGACATCCCCGATGACGTCACCCAGGTGGCGCTGCTTCCGGTCGCCTATCTGACCACCAACGACTTCCGCCCGGCGGCACGACCATCGGTGGAAAGCATCACCTATTACGAGCGGTGGGAGTGCACCGCGCACTGACCGGACCTGGATCAGTCACTGCCGCTCGGCGACCAGCCCTGCGGGCCCTACCCGCCATCGGCAATGTGCCGGGCTCTGCTCTGGACGCGGTAGCGCCCGGGCGGGAGGGCGCGGTCGCGGGAGAACGCGCGGGAGAACGCGTACTCGGAGGTGTAGCCGACGGCGCGGGCGATAACCTCGATCGGGTCGTCGGTGTCACGCAGCCGGCGGGCGGCCAGGTCCATGCGCCAGCGGGTGAGGTAGGCCGCCTGGGTCTCCCCGACCAGGGCGGGAAAGCGGCGGGCCAGGGTGGCACGGGAGACAGCCACATGGTCGGCGAGCGAGTTCAGCGTCCAGGCGCGGCTGGGGTCGGCGTGCAGGGCGTTGAGCACCGCGGTGGCCACGGGGTCGTTCAGGGCACGCGGCCAGGAGGCTGACGGCCTGGTCGGCGTGACCTGCAGCCAGGCCCGCAGCACATGGATGAGCAGGACATCGACGAGCCGGTAGCTGGCCCGGGTTCGGCGAGTTCGCCCGCGAGCAGCCGGACGGTGTCGGCGAGCGGGCCGGCGCCGGGTGTCCCGGCGGGCAGGTGCACCACCTCCGGCAGCACCGTGAACAGCGGCGTGGCGACCGCGGGATCGTGTCGGTAGGAGGCGCACAGGATCCTGGTCCGCGCCGGCCGGGGCCCGACGTCGAGCCGGCCGTCGGTGGGGAATGGCGGGATACTGCGCGTCGAAGGCTGCGGCGCATTCCGTCACCCAGTCCCTGCGGGCGGAGCTGCGCGGCCGGGACGTCGAGGTGGTCGGGGCCTACCCGGCGGCATCGACACCGACATGCTCGCCGGCTGACCGACGTCAGCGGGCTTCACCCGCGGGTGGGGGCAGCGGCCCGAGATCGTCCCGGTTCAGCAGCGCCTCGGCGGCGGGGACGCCGGGCGGGTGGAGCTGAAGTCGAGACTGCGGCCGGACGACGGATCGGGCCACAGGCTCGACATTCAGTCTCATGAAATCGACCGCCAGATTCTCGACGTCGTCCCCCGGAACGCCGGCTGGCGCCGTCGCCCGGCAGCTGTCCCTGCCGCTCGTGGGGCTGTGCCTGGCGCTGCTGGGCGCGGGCCTTGCGTCCGGTGGCGTCAGCTACCTTCACCGGTCACCGGTTCGGGAGGGACACAGCTCGGGCACCGCCGCGTGGTGGCCGCACCTGGGGGTACTCGTCCTGTGCGCGGTGCTACTCGGTGGCGCCTGGTTGCGCCGTCGCCGGGTCCGGCCGGCCAGCGCCAGCCGGCTGTTTCTGTTGGCGCCTCTCGACAGATCGGCGGCCCGTCGCCTGCGGCGCACAATGTCAGCCGCTCGACACCGGCCGGCTGTGCTCGTGCGGCTGGCCGCCGCGGTGCTTCCGGCCGCGCTGCCGCTGTACTTCTGCTGGCGCGTTGGTGAGCAGGTTCTCGGCGGCCTGGACCCGAACTTCACCGTCAACGCCTGGGGCGGCCCGACCTGTCTGGGCGCTATGGCCTGCCACTATCTCGATGCCGTGGCGATGGCCCTCCCAGCGGTCTGGCTCCTCGACCGACTGCTGCTCCCCGACGACCCCGCCCCGAGCCGCCGCGACTCGGACCGTCGGTCGACCGGGTCCGCCACGGGCCGGGTAGGGCGTCAGGAATGGGCGCGCAGCGCTCGGGCGTACCACTCCCAGGTGTCGATGATATCGGTGGGCGCCTGGGTGGGGGCCCAGCCGTTGATGATGCCGACCAGGGTCCAGTAGCGGCCGATCCGGCGGTCGGTGAAAGCATCAATGCGGTCGGCGACGTCGGTGCGGTTCTCCGGCGGGTTCGGGCTGAGCGCTTCCAGACGCTCGACCACTGTCAGGGCTTCGCGGGAGGCCGGGTTGACACCGGCGCGGGCGGCGGGGCCGGCGATCTCACCGACGGCCTTACCGACGTCGAACCGCGCCACGTCCGGCTCCGGGCCTTCGGCGCGGGCCCGCTCGGCCATCCGGCGGCTGGTGGCGATGAAGTCGGGATCGCGCAGCAGCTCGGCGATCTCCACCCAGGCCGCGACCTGCTCCGGGGTGGGGTCCTCGGGCAGTTCGGGCGCGCCCATGGCCAGCCTGTCGGCGACAGCACTGGGACTGTCGCCGAAGACCGCGTCGAGGTAGTCGTCGACGATCCGGCGGCGCTCCTCGGCCGTCTGGTTGGTCAGGTCGGTCATCCGTGCCAGCTCCTCGGGGTCGGTGGATCCGGTGAAGGCGCGCAGCACCGCGCGCTGCAGTCGCAGCACGCGAATCTGGGCGTCGAGAGCGCGTGCGTGTTCGGCGGCAACATCGGCCAGGGACGCTTCGGCGCCGAGCACCCGCCTGATGTCGTCCAGGCCGACGCCGAGCTCGCGCAGGGTGCGAACCAGCCGCGCCCGGGCCACGGCGTCCGGCCCGAACAGCCGGTAGCCCGACGTCGAGCGTCCCTCGGCGGGCAGCACGCCGGCGTCGGCGTAGAACCGCAACGTCCGTACCGAGAGCCCGGTGCTCGCTGCCAGCTGGCCGATCAGCATGCAGCGATCCTCGAGCCTCCACCGACTGGAGAGTCAATCCGTCTCCGGCGCGGGTCTCAATCCCGTTGTCGGGTCGGATCAGCTGGCTGCGGAGTGGGTGAACGTGGCCCGGTAAGCGGTGGGGGTAAGGCCGGTTCGCCGCACAAGATGCTGGCGCAGCGAGTCGGTTGTCGCCAGGCCGCTGAGGCGGGCCACCTGCGGCATCGGCAGGTCGGTGGTCTCGAGGAGTTCCCGAGCTCGCAGAACGCGCTGGTGGAGCAGCCACTGGAGTGGGCTGAGGCCGGTCTCGGCCTGGAACTGGCGGGCCAGGCTGCGAACGCTGATCCGGGCATGCGCCGCGAGATCGGCCCGGGTGAGCGGCTCGCCGAGCCGGCCGAGCGCCCACGCGCGGGTCGCCGCCAGCGAGATGCCGGTGGTGGCGGGCAGAGGTCGCTCGATGAACTGGGTCTGCCCACCGGGGCGCACCGGCGCGGCGACGAGCAGCCGGGCGGCCGCATTGGCGGTGGCGGCGCCGTAGTCGACGCGGACGAGGTGCAGGCACAGATCGATACCGGCGGCCAGGCCAGCGGAGGTGAGCACATTGCCGTCCTCGATGTAGAGGACATCGGGGCGCAGGTCCACGGCGGGGAACCGGGCGGTGAACTCCGCGGACCGGGCCCAGTAGGTGGTGGCGACTCGGCCGTCCAGCAGACCAGCCTCGGCCAGGACGAACGCGCCGGTGCAGATGGACGCAACCCGTTTTCCCATGGCCGAGGCCCGGCGCAGCGCGTCGAGCACCCGCGGGTCGATGTCGTCGCGGGCGCCGGTCCCGGTGACGATGACCGTGTCGGCATCGTCGATCGCCGCCAGGTCGCGCGAGACGACGACGTCCAGGCCACTGCCCCCGGGCGTCACCGGCCCGGGCCGGGCGGTGCAGATCGTCACCTGGTAGCCCGCCCGACCCTCGATCGTCGTACCACCGAGGACGAGCTCGGGGATGGACAGGTCGAAGGTCGTGGCGGGGGGTACCGCGATGACGGCGACCCGGTGCACGCGCCGCTCCAGCCAGGCTGCCGGCATGGCCCGAACCTCCGTAGATCTGGCAATCAGGCCACTACCGTATCCGCCGCCCATCGCAGAGGGTTGACCTGTCGCGGTCGTCGTTCCGCGGCGAGGACCAGACCATCACGTCAACGCGGGAGTTGTGGATGTACGTCATTGTGGGAGCGGGAGCGACGGGGTCGGCCGCTGCGCGGCTGCTGGCCGACACCGGGGAGCGGGTGCGGCTCGTCACCCGGCGCGGCAGTGGGCCCGTGCACGGGCGGATCGAGCGGATTGCCGCCGACGCCACCGACGCCGCCCGTCTCGCGGAGCTGGCCACGGGAGCGAAGGCCCTGTTCAACTGCGCCGCACCGCCGTACGACCGATGGCCAGCGGAGTTCCCGCCGCTGGCGGCTGCGATGCTGGCCGGCGCGGAGCGGGCGGGCACCGACTACGTCATGCTCAGCAACATCTACTGCTACGGGATGTCGGACGGCCCGCTGACCGAGGACTACGCGATCTCGCCCAGCTCGGTGAAGGGTCAGGTCCGGGCGCAGATGTGGGCCGACGCGCTGGCGGCCCACGACGCCGGCCGGGTCCGGGTGACCGAGGTGCGCGCGAGCGACTTCCTGGGGGCCGGTGTGGCCTCGCTGTTCTGCCTGCTCGTGGCGCCGGCGGTGCTGGCTGGCCAGCCGGGTGCCTACCCGGGGGATCTCGATGCCCCACATGCCTGGAGCTACGTGGGCGATGTGGCGCGGACGCTGGTCGCCGCGGCCCGGCACGAGCAGTCCTGGGGCCGGGCCTGGCATGTGCCGTCGACGTCGCAGCTGTCGGTTCGGGAGCTCGCCGGCCGCCTGGCCGCGACGGCGGGCGAGTCGAAGCCTGTGCTGGCAGCGCTATCCGCCACGGACCTGGAGCGGCTGGGACGGGACGACTCGGTGGTGGCCGAGGTACTGGAGATGCTTTACCTGTTTGACCGGCCGACGCTGCTCGACGCCTCCGCCACCCGCGCCGCACTGGACATCGACGCCACCTCACTCGACGCGGTACTCAAGGAGATGGCTGTGCCTCCAGCCGCGTCCGGATCCTGACCGAGCGAGACACCGTCTCGGCCAGGACGAGTGGAGACGGTCTCGCGTGTCTCAGACGCTGATGGCCCGCCAGGAGCGGCACCGGGGCTATCGGACGGTGAAAGTCAGATCGCCACCTTCCACTGATTGACACGTTGTGTTGGTGGGCCCTCCTGGCCGCGTACTTCGGGTCAGAGAACGCCGAATCCCCGTTCCAGCCGGGCCAGGGCGTCGTCGATGGCGGCGGCCGGGTCGCGGTGCGGCGAGGATGGCGCGGCTCGCCTGGAGACGTCGAGTTGACTGATCATCATGATGCCGATGATGGCGCCGCTGACGGCGACGACGTCGCGGTCCGCCGGCTGGCGTCCGGAACGCTCCGCGACTGCAGCGGTGAACTCGTGTGCGGCGGAGGTGAGGTGATCCAGGTGCGCCGCGCGGATTTCGGGTATCGCGGCGATGAGATCAGCGCGGTGCTGCTCCAGAACGCGCTGGTCGGGGCTCTGCGTGGCATAGCCGGCGCGCAGGGCCTCGCGGAAGGCGGTGATGACGCCCTCGCCTGTCGGACGGGCGCGGAAGTGGGCCAGTAGGTCGTAGTCGGCGGCGTCCCAGAGGACCATGTCCGGCTTGGTTGGGAAGTGCCGGAAGCAGGTCCGCGACGCGACCCCGACCTCTTCGGCGATCATGCTGACCGTCGTCTCCGGGTATCCCCCCATCTGGTCGTTCAGGCGCCGAAGCCGCGACCGCATTGTGGCCAGGAACTCGGGTCAGCCAGGCAGCTCCGGGGTCTCCCGACCGCGCAGAGCAGCAGGCCGACGATCTCCTCGGAGGACAGGCCCGCGCCGAGGAGTTGCCGGATCTGGCTCATCCGCAGCACGGCGCTCTCGTCGTATTCGCGGTAGCCATTCGCGCGACGGCGTGTCGTCAGCAGACCCTGGGCCTCGTAGTAGCGCAGCTGATGGCCGTTGACGCCCGTCCGACGACTCAGTTCTCCGATTCGCAATGAACCTCGGTCGACTTTTGCTTGACCTTCAGACCGGCATCAACGTCGACGATGCTGCCATGAGCAACAGCACCGAGACACCCGTGACCGTCATTGGACTCGGCCTGATGGGGCGGCCCTGGCTACCAGGGCACCGGTCCGTTGGCATCGATGAACATGCCGGACTCGGCGTGCGCGGGCAGCATCGCCGCGGTTACCACGACCTGCGCGGCCTGGTCGGGGCTCAGCGGCGCCTGTTGCCTGTTCATCGGGGTCAGCTCTGTCCGCACGAAACCCGGGCACACGGTGGTGACCTTGATCGGCGTTTCTCGGAGGCTCTTCGCGAGCTCGACGGTGAGGCTGTTCAGCGCGGCCTTCGAGCTCCTGTAGGCGGGCAGGAGCATCGGGTAGTACGGGGACTGCGGGTTGTTCTGGTCGGTGAGCGAGCCCATCGTGGAGGACACGTTGACGATTCGACCCGCGTGACTCTTCCGTAGCAATGGCAGAAATATCTCGGTGGCCGAGACCGCGCCGAACACGTTTGTTTCGAACGTTCGCTGGAAGACGTCCGGGTCGGCGAACTCGGGTTCGATGGCGTCCGTTGCCTCGGGCAGAATGCCGGCGTTGTTCACTAGAACATCAAGTCGGCAGTACCGATCTCGGATGGCGGCCGCGGCGGTTCGCATGATTGTCGTACTGGTGACGTCGAGGTGGACCCAGTCAACCTTGCCAGGTCCTTCGCTCAACGCGTCGACGGCCGCGTGGGCGGCTGCTTCCTGGCGCGCGCCTATGACGACGGTGGCACCTGTTTGGATCAGCAACCTGGCCGCCGCGAAGCCCAGGCCCCGGTTTCCGCCGGTGATGAGAACGATGCTCGGCATTCTTGCCTCCATGGTGTCCGCCCCCGCTGCGGTCGAAACTAGCGTCGGCCCCTGGCCGAATGCTGGCGGAAATCCGACATCGTGTTTCCGGCGCGGTGCCCCCGCCCCGTCGGTGGTTGGAGTGAGAGCTGGTCCGAACGGGCTGGATGCCAGGTCGGCCTGCCTGGCCGCTGCCATTCTGCTAGTTACCATTCAGAGCCAGCTATGAGCACCCCGGTCGACGTTGGCCGAGGCACGTCGGGCGAGGCCAGCGCTGCGTTGGCTGATACTCACCCTTCCGCTGTCGGCGATCGTGGTCGCGGTCGGATGTCCTCGGCGTCGGTGCTCGTGCGCCGAGCTCGTCGGGGCCGGTCAGTCCTCGACGCGCTGGTCGGCCTGGTGCGCATCCCGCCGGGCCCGGCGCCGTCGCCACAGGGCCGTCGCGATGCCCGCCGTCAACGCCACCGCGAGCCGGATGACCCAGCGAAGGGGGTGATCGGCATCCAGGGCATCCCATGCGTGCAGGATGCCGATCCAGAAGGCGGCCTGAAGGGTGAAGACCGGCGCGGCGCGCAGTAGCATCCTCCGCGCCGACGCCTTGCCCTGCGCGCCGAACGCTTCGACGCCGAGCCGTTTGGAGTATTCGAGTGTCACCAGAGTGGCCAGGATCAGGAGCACGCTCATCGCGAGCGCGTAGGGGACGGCGGACGCGCCGCCGATCCAAACCATCGCGGCCGCTGCCACCATCACGAGCCAGGACAGGAACTGAAAGCCGACGGCGCTGGCCTCGTTCCAGACGTCGCGCTGGCGCTCCTCGGCATAGAAGGGGTGGCCGAGCTCGCCGACGAAGGCTGCGACCCGAAGGAACCGTCCGTCGTAGTCGACGCTGGATGCGGACGGGTTGTCGTCCACCCCGGATGGAGCACTCGTCCCCTCGTGCTCGGGACCGTCAATGAGCTGGTTCATGGGCCAACCCTTCCGTCGCTGCGGTGGATAGCACGGGTGACGTCGCGATGGGCTGCCGGGTGACCCTCACGGCGCTGGCCAGCTCGGCCTGGGGCGGCGCGGCGGCCCGCCCGGCCCCGCGGACCTCGTTTCGTCGGCCCTCGGCCGAGCTCTTTCCCACGATCAGCAATGTAAAGATTACCCGACATCACGTCAAATAACCTTGTCGTAGGGGATGGCTGCGTCAGCCATGGCATTCGCCCGATATCTGGTTCTGGCCACCGGCTCCAGCTACGCCTACCGGCCGAAGGAACTGGCTGACGTGGACCGGGCCCTGATCGTCGGGGCCGGGCCTGTCGGTCTGGAACTGGTCGGTGAGATCAAGGACGTCTGGCCGCACAAACAGGCGACCATCGTCGATCCGGCCGAACAACTGCTGCCCGGATTCGCTGCGGAGAGGCAGGACGGCCTGCGCCGCCAACTCGACGAACTGGACATCCGTCCGCGGTATAACCACGCCTACGCCATCGGTGACCTCACCGCCCTCGCGCGGAAGCATTCACCTCGGAGCGCGGAACACATTGTGTGTGCAGTGCGCCTAGGTCGGCCTGGACCGAAAAGATGCGCCCTCACCAGCGGTGATCGGGACCTGCCGTTCGGCGCACCCAGTGACCGGTGCACGATGGGTAACGGCGCGGGCCTCGACGTGTCCTCATCTGACCGGCGCTGCGCGGCGCAGCGCGGCGGCCCGCAGGAACCGCCCGCCGGTGCCGGTGCCGGTGCCGGTCCCGGGTGCCGGCGGGTCGTCGTCTCCTGCGGCGGAATCGGTCGGCTGTCCAGGCTCGCGACCGTCGATGAGCTGGTTCATGAGGTCATCTCTTTCTTCGTCGTGGCGGGTGCCAGGGGCGACGTTGTCTCGGGGTTCGCGGACGGGCCGGTCTGAGGGGGAGCGGGAACGCCGGCGAACAGCGCCTCGACGGTGCCGCCGAGGCGGTGGGCGATTGCCAGTGCCAGGTAGACCGAGGGCGCGTAGTTCCCCGCCTCAATCGAGGCGATGGTCTGTCGCGTCACGCCCACGGCGTCGGCCAGTTCGGTCTGGGTGAGCTCGGCGGCCCGCCTGGCCCCACGGACCGCGTTCCGTCGTCCTTCGGCCGAGTTCCTTCCCATGAGCAGAAACGTAAGCTCTACTGGACATCATGTCAAGTAGACTTGGCGTATCGCAGGTCGGCGAGCCCCGGGTCCCGGTGTCGCGGCCCGCGTACCCGGGCCGCTCAACGCGTCGGCCGAACGGTCAGGCGCGGGCTGAGTGCGACGGGGTCGACTTCCGGCTCACAGCCGGACGGCGAGATCGACGCCATCGTCGAGGGGGACGGGGGTGTGGACGTAGCCGTTCGCCGGGTCGTGGACGTACTCGAGGTAGCCGCGGCTCTCCTCGGCGAACAGCGTCACGTCGTCGGCGACGACCAGCGCGCCGGAGGCGAGGCGAGGTTCGAGCATGCGCAGCAGCGGCAGATACAGCTGGTTCCAGCCGTCCAGCAGCAGCAGGCCGATCTGCCCGGGCAGGTCCCCCAGCGTCTCGAACGCGTCGCCGACCCGCACGTCGACGAGATCTCCGAGGCCGGCCTCGGCCAGGTTCGCGCGGGCCGCCGCCGCCTTCGCCGCGGCCAGTTCAGTAGTGATCACCTGGCCGCCGCCGTTGTCCCGGACCGCCGCGGCCAGATGGATCGTGGAGATCCCGAAGGACGTCCCGAACTCGACCACGAGCCTGGCGCCTCGCGTTCGAGTGAGGAGGTAGAGCAGCCGCCCGACCTCCGGGGCGACGGGCATGTAGATCTCGGCGGCGGCGTCGGCCGCCACCGCGGCCAGGGAGGCGTCGACCTCACCGCCGAACCGGTCGCGCAGCGCCAGCAGGGCGGGGCCCTCCTGCGCGGCCGCGGTGAACAGCCGGCTCAGCACGGTACGTGGGGCGTCGTCGAGCAGGGTCGCGGGCATGGTGAGGACACCTTTCGGAAGATGGATGTCGCACAGAGTCGGGCGGCCGGGCCTTCGGCCGGGGTCTGGCAGGGCCGAGGGCAGTGTTCGCGCGCTCGGTCCGCGTCGTAGTGGACGCCTTGTCACGTACTGTCGCGATAGGTCGTTGAGTGCAGGCCGAGCCTAAGCGCCAGACGATCTGCCTTCAAATGCAGGTGAATCACTGAAATGATGCGCGGCATGCATAGTCCGGCGCCGGTAGCGGCAGGCGACCCACGGCCCCTGTCCGGCATCGACCTGAACCTGCTCGTGGCCCTCGACGCGTTGCTCGCGGAACGCAGTGTCAGCGCCGCCGCCCGACGCCTGCACCTGACCGAGCCGGCGACGAGCCGCGCCCTCGGCCGTATCCGCCGCACCACCGGCGATCAGATCCTCGTCCGCACCGGCCACACCATGGTCCCGACCCCGCGCGCCCTCGAGATCCAGGCAGAGGTCAGCGATCTGGTCCGACGCGCCCAGGGCCTGTTCGCGCCGGTCAGCATGCCCGACCCCGCCGACCTGGACCGGACGTTCACCATCCTCAGCAGCGACATGCTCATCGCTGCCGTCGGACCTGACCTGCTCACTCGCCTCGCCACCGAGGCCCCCGCCGTGCGGATCCGCTTCCTGCCCGAACCGACCCCCTCCGCCGACCCGCTGCGCGACGGCACCGCTGACCTTGAAATCGGCGAAATCGACTCAACCGCCCCGGAAATCCGAGTCGAGACGCTCGGCACCGATGACGCCGTCCTGATCGTCCGCGCAGGCCATCCCCTCGCCGAGGGTCCCGTCACACTGGACCAGCTCGTGGCGGCCCGTCACGTTGTTGGCTCCCGCCGTGGCCGCTTCCGCGGCCCCCTCGACGACGCCCTCGCGGCCCAGGGGCTGCGCCGCACCGTCGCCGTCGCCGTGCCCTCCCACACCGTGGCGCTGACGATGGTTGCCCAGAGCGACCTCGTCGGCATCGCCCCCCGCCGACTCGGCCGCTCCGCCCTCGCCGCCGTCGGCCTGGCCGTCCTCGACCTCGACCTGGCACTGCCGCCGCTTCCCATCAGCCTCGCCTGGCATCCCCGCAACGACGCCGACGCCCCCCACCGCTGGCTCCGCACCCACCTTCGCGACGTCATCACCACCGCCCTGAGCGGCCCGCCCATCGACGCCAGCGTTTGACGGGAGCCGCATCAGTAGTTTCTTGATCACTTTTCCCGGTGGGCTTCGGGACCAGCGGGGCATTTCTCCCGATCGGCTGTGTCATGCCCCGCGAGGCGCCGTCCTCATCGACTACCTGAACGACCACCTCTTGGCACGGGCCAGGGGAGTCCTCCTCGGCGACCTATGCTGAAGTCATGAGTGTGACTGTGCTCTCGCCGCCCGCCGTCTAGGCGGGCTGTCACGGTACGTAGTCGCAGCGGGTGAGGATGCCCGCCGCGCTGGTCGTGCTGCCCGCATTCGGATACCGGGCCACTTCCTTTCGTAGAGAGCACATGATGTCGAATACTTCTGGCGTCCTTCCTGTCGGGTGGGGACTGACTTTTCTGGCTGTCGCGGGTGTCACGTGGGGCACGACCGGAGCGGCGGTGGACATCATCTACCGGATTAGTGATGTCGGACCAATGACCGTTTCCTTCTGGCGTTTCGCCAGTGGTCTGTCTGTGCTCCTGCTGGTGCGTTCCGTACGGTCGCACCGATCTGTGGATGTTTTCGAGCCGGCCGCGTCGCCGCGTCGTCGACGGCTTGCCGTGCGGGTCGGAACGGGCGTTGGGCTGGCAGTTTTCCAGACCGCCTACTTCGGAGCGATCGCTGCGACCGGCCTTACGGTGGGCACGATCGTCACGTTGGGAGCGGCCCCGGTGTTGACTGCCCTCGGAGCGCGGCTGGCGCTCGGCGAGCGACTCGGGAACGGCGTCGCCGCGATTCCGGCGGCCCTCGCCGGGCTGGTGGTGCTCGTCCTGGGAAATCATGGCGGCGCGGTGCATCCAGCGGGCGTACTGCTCGGACTGCTTTCCGCGACGGGATACACGACGATCACTCTGCTGGCCCGGTGGGCTGGACGTGCCGGCGGCGGGCATGATGATGCGGGCACGCTGACGGCGTGGGCTTTTGGTATCGGTGGTGCGGTTCTCCTGCCGTTTGCCGTGGCCGACGGACTCCTGCCCCACACGACCAGCCTCGTCTGGGTACTGGGCCTGCTGGTATATGTCGCCGTGGTGCCTACAGCGCTGGCCTACCCGCTCTATTTCGCCGGCGCGGCAGTCGTGCGTGCCGCCACGGCCTCGACCATCATGCTGATCGAGCCGGCCAGCGCCACCATTCTTGCGGTTACCCTGCTCGGCGAGCAGCTGTCGACGGCGATCGTGGCCGGCACGGTCCTCCTGCTGGTCGCAGTGACCATTCTGGCGGTGACCGAGGTCCGGCTGGCTGATTCACCAGCAGTGGTGTGAGGGTCTCCTCCCAGCGGGCCAGCGCCGCGTCCGTCCGCTCGCTCGGTGACCTGCCCACATCTCTCTATCGTAGGAACCGCCCCGATCGGTTCGCGTCGGAGACCGGGCTATCGCACAATCACACTTTCTTGGTGCTTCACATCGGTAGCCCGGAGTCCCGGCGGAAGGTCCGTGAACTCCGCTCCGCCGGGCTTGGCTATAGCGCAATGCCGCTTACTTAAGCTGCCCGCGCGAGTTTGAGCGTGGCTGAGTGATCATGCTGGGTTGCTTTGTCTGTCGGGCGTTTGATGCGGTAGTCGTTGTGTCGGCCTCGTCGGATGGCGCGGGGGTAGGTGCGGTGGCGGCGTGGCGGGTTGGGTCGTTCGACGATTTCCGTGAAAGTTTCGCGGAGCGCGTGGGTGTGGTGGTCAGGGGTAAAAATCCGCCTGGTCGGTGACCTGGCGGCGGATGACGCGTAGCGCTCGGGTGAAGAAATTCTGTCGGGGTCAAGGTCGACTTCATCGGCGGCGTCGACCATGATGCTTCGGATCGCGTAGTGACTCAGAAGCGGCGCCCAGATTTCCTGTTCGGCGAGGGCGGGTAGTTTTGAGCGCAGGACGCGACCCTCGCCTCGCTGGTGGGTCTTTATCTCGTCGAATGTGTTTTCGATTTCCCAGCGATCGTGGTAAGCGGCGGCGAGGTCGAGGGCGGGTGTGTCCGTGTGATCGAGGATGCTGGTTATCAGGCAGATCAGTTCTTCGGATCCGGAGCCGGGGCGGTGACCCGCCAGAGCAGGTCCGCGCCGGTGTTCAGGACCTGCGCCCAGAGATCGAAGCTGTAGGAGTACCGGTCCGCGGTGAGGAGCATGCCCGGCCCGCAGGCGTCGACCAGGGGGCGAGCCAGAGCGCGTTCGCTGTCGGAGCAGGCGCCGATGGCGGCGGCGACGACGGCGTGGGTGCCGCACTCGGCGAGCGCTACGACATGGGCTTGGGGGAAGGCGCTCGTCTTGTGACCATTGGTGAACCGGCCGAACCTGGCGGCGTTGTCAGGGGTGTCCGCGAGGTCGAGGAAGAAGCCGTCGATCGCCATCAGCCGCCGGGAACGCAGCCAGGCGGCCGTGTCCGCGGCCGGCCTGGCGCCCGGCGCGGTCCACGACCTAGCCGGCTCCCGCGCGCGGGCGGTTGTCGCCACGCCCACGTCCGGCTTCTCCGGCGTCGCCGTCGCAGGAGGGGACGAATCCGCGGGTGGGTGACGCCGCCGCCCCTCGGCGGACGCTGCCAGCGCCCGCTGTTCGTCTGACGGCCCTGGCTATCGTGATGACGACTGCACCTGAGGCAGATCGCCGAGGCGGACGACCTGCTGACTAACGACCCAACGACCCGCTCGCGCTGCTGATCGGGATGGTTCTGGACCAGCAGTGTCGTTAAACCTGGAGTGGGGCCGATCAAGGGCCGGCTACGGGCCGCTTCGCCGGATCGCGCCTGTCGGCGGTGACCGTCATCGCCTGACTTGTGCGTCCGGCGCAGGTATGCGCTGGAGATCCTTAACAAGGAATGGCTCGTCCTGGCATCCATCCAGATCCGCTGGTTCGCCGCATCACTCCCGCCGGACATGCCGGACACAGTACGTGAGATCCGCCGACGGTCGAGTAAGACGGGGCGACGAGGTCCATCGCGCAGCGGCCTGACCAGCGACGCGACGGCCGCGTTGATCAGGCTACCCTGCGGGCATGGGACTGCACCTGAGCCAGATCGACGAGGCGGACGAGCTGCTGACCAACGATCCGCTTGCCCTCCTTATCGGCATGGTTCTCGACCAACGGGATTCGGAACAACCCTCGGGCCCGCGCGGCGAGCATGAAGCTCCACACAGCCGGAAGAATGGATCCCCACGTCATCGACTGAGTCAACGCGGAGGCGCCATCCGTCCGTCCTTCGACGCACGGCACGACGATGGCGGGTATGCGATGGATATTGTCGTACAGGTGTTGGAAGCCGCTCACCATCTGGGTCATCGAGCGGCTGGGCATGGTCATCCGCTGTACGTCGCGGTGACTCAGTCGGCTCACGCCGGGATCCACGACGGCGACGGCGCGACGGAAAACATCCGCCAGGGCCGCTCGACGCCTGGCATCGGTGACCACGACGAAGTGCCACCGCTGTCGGTTGCCCGGTCGGGGCCTGCACCGCGAGGTCGACGCGGCGACACGACACGCTGACCACGAGTGCCGACCGCCGACGCGCCGTTCTGACCGTCGACGTTTCGCCGTGCCGTGTTGGCGGACTCAACCAGGTCGGCCAGCGGTGGGCGGCAGGTCCGTCAACGCCGTCGGCTGGCCGGTGCCGGCGCCGGTGCCGGTGCCGGTGCTGGTGGCGATGGCTGGCAGGTCCCGCAGCGTGGTCGACAGGCCAGGCGCGACCAGTAGCGCTGTCAGCATTCCGGCGCCGCCGGCCAGCAAAAAGGTGGTCCGCGGGCTGGTCGCGTCAAGCAGGAGGCCGCCTGCCAGGTACGACGCCGCGGCGGCGACCCCGATGGCACCGTAAAAGGTGCCGAAGACCCGTCCGAGTAGGCCGGCTGGGACGATGCGTTGGAGCAGGGTGTTGGCGGCGACGTCCATCGCCGCGATGCCCAGACCGCGCACGGCCTGAACGGTGAATGCCGCGCCGACCGCCCAGGTGAGACCGGTGAGGAAGTTGCCGACGCTGCTGACGAAGAATCCGCCGACGAGCAGCAGCGGCATCGACGCCCGTGTGCTCGCCCGGGCTAGCAGGGCGTAGCCCACGACCAATCCGATCCCGACCGCTGCGAGCAACAGGCCCACTGCCCAGTCGCCAGTGCCCAGTGTCTCCTCGGCGAGCAGGACCAGCGCGACGTCGTCGATGCCGTTGAAAGCGACCGTCGCACAGAAGCCAACGAAGATCACGAGAAGCGCCCGGTTGGCCAGCAGGTAGCCGATCCCCAGGCGGGCCTGGCCGAGCAGGCCGCTCGGTTCGTCGTCCGTCCTCGGCTGTGCCGGGAGGGGTCCAAGACGCAGCAGAAACAGCGCGGACAGCAGGAAGGACGCGGCATCGACCAGGAGCACGACGTGCACGCCGACCAGCGGCAGCAGCGCTGCCGCGGCCAGCGGGCCGGCGACCTCCGCGGCGTTGGTGCCGAACCCGATCGCGGAGTTCGCGACCGGCAGGTCCCGGTCTCCTACCAACGCGGGAACCGCCGCTCGGGAAGCGGGCATGAACACCTGTCCGGTGATCGCGCGTACCGCGACCAGTGCCAACAGGATCGGTAGCGCGGGCAGCCACAGTGCGATCGCGAGCATGGTGACCGCCTGGCCGGTCTCGCAGAAGATCATGATGCGTCTACGGTCAAGACGGTCGCTGATGGCACCCGTGAACGTGCCGAGCAGGGACGGTGCGAAGTCCCCGGCGAGCAGGAGCAGCGCGATCGCCACTCCCTGCCCGGTCGTGTCCGCGACATGGAGCATCAGCGCGACCAGGCTCAGGGAATCGCCGGTACGGGAGACGCACCGCGCCGCGAACAGTCCGCGCAGCGGGCGGTTCGTGCGGAGCAGCCGAAGTGCTCCGTTGTGTTCCCTGTCGGTGCCGAGGGCCACCTGGGCCGGCCGCGGTGGTTGTTGCCCGGCCACACCCGCGTCTGTCATTCCATGTCACGGAACCCTGGCATGGACGCAATGTAGCCGGCGCGTGCCATTCAGCGCGACTGGATATTTCGGATCGACGAGGCGGACGAGCTCCTGCCGCGAGGAGCCCTTCACCGAGCTGATGGGACAGGTGATGGCCACTGCTGAGCGGTTCGGGCACCGCCAGCATGTTCACCTGACCTGGCTGGCCGTCCACCACTACGGCACAGCTGCGGCAGTGGGCCTGATCGGCGAGGGCATCCAGCGCACCGCCCGCTACGCAGGCGCCCCCAGAAGTGCAACCCTTGATGTCCAAGACAGACCTGCCTCAGGAGGTACTCGGCTTCCTCGGCGCGCTCGAGACCGTGGCTGCCGACACCCCGACAGCGTCCCCGACTCACAGCTTCCGTGGCGCCACTACCCGGATTGGTCGGGGATCGGAAATGCCGGTCCGCTGGGCGCGGCGGGTGGCCGCGGCGAGGCTATCCAGCGCGGTGCGGCCTTCTCGGAACAACACCTCGCCGGCGGTTGTCAGCCGGACTGTCCGGCTGGTCCGCTCGACCAGGGTCACGCCCATGCGGCGTTCGAGCTGGCGGATCGCCCGGGACAACGGGGGCTGCGCGATGCCCCGGGTGAGCCGGGCTGCTGGCGGCTTTGGCCGCGCTCATGCTGGTGCCCATCGGACAACTGCACGAACCGCGATCGGCGGACCTGCCATGACTGCCCGCCGGCACTGCGCTGCCCGAAGGCATGGCTGCCGGGACGCACAGGAAAGGGCCTCGGCGCCGCTCTCGCCGTAGACCTGCGGTCACCGGTTGGGTTCAACAAAGATGATCGCCAAGCGATCATCTGACGGTGGTATGACGGTCCACGCTGGACCGTCGGCTACGGTGATGGCGTGGGACTGCACCTGAGCCAGATCGATGAGGCCGACGAGCTGCTGACCAACGACCCGTTGGCGCTGCTGATCGGGATGGTGCTGGACCAGCCAGTATCGGAAGGATGGAGCGGGACCGGGCGATTCGCACTCGTCTGACCACATGGCGTCATCATCTGATCTGTGGCTCCGCTGGAGCCGGAACGAAGGACCACCGCAGGTGACTGTGTCCGCGTTTGACGTGCGGGAGCCTGCGTCGGTAGCGTCATAGGTACTTTCTCCCCGCCGTCCTCCGGGACTGGCGGGGCTTTTTCCTAGATCGGTTACGTCATGCCCTCGCGAGTCGCTGTCTTCAGCGACGTGGCTAGCATCTTGATATGCACCCTGTTGGCATTGGGGTGCTTCTAGTCGCTGATTGGCGGTAGGACCCCTTCATCGGCGGCGAGTCGGCAGGACGTCAGAAAGCCGAACATCCCCGTGCCGTCCTTGCGTCGGAAAAAGTCCACCATCTCGGTGTTGAACTCGTTGCGGCGCGCGGCCGGGACGCTGATGGAATCCATGCCCTGGGACATGAGGTGGCCATTCATCATGTAGCGCGCGGTGCGTTTGTTGCCGTCGTAATAGAACTGCTGAAACGAACCGAAGAGGAAATATGAGATCGCCTGCTCGAACTCGGCGTCGATCTCGGTCGACAGGAATTCCAGGCCCTGAGAGAAAATGCGACGCAGGTTCTCGCCGCCGCGCTCGGTGGCGGGTGGTAGGTAGCGGCCATGCTGTCCGAGGCTGACACCTGGGGTGAGTGTCTCCCGGCCCTCGCCGCGGAAATGGCCTGACTCCAGCGCCTCGTCTCGGGCGAGCAGGAACTGGAGCCTGTCGGAGATCTCTTTGGAGAGCCGGAACTCGTGCGTCCGGACAAGCTGGGCGAGCTCGTTCGCAGCCTCCGCGAGGTTCAGGACCTGACGTTCGTCGCTGATCTTCCGCCCGCCGACCGTGATCCCGTCCAAGAGCGTCTGGACCTCGGGGTAGGTGAAAGGGTTTCCCTCAAGTACCGCGGCATCCCAGACGTACTCCGGCAGCGAGCGGTGGAACCGCCAGACGGCGCGCTCGATCGAGAATCGCGGAATATCCCGGCGTACGGCGGACCGGTCCCATACGAATCCCAGGGCGCCTAGCATCGCCTTACTCGTCGCCATGATCGCACCTCCTCGGGACCGAGCGCCACCGGCATGTGCCGCGAGCCTTGCCTGTGATCCAACGATACGGGACCGCGGGATCTCGGAGCGTCCTACCGTGCGGCACGCTGTAGCCGGTGGTCCGCACGTCGACGGCGCGGCGATGTGGCCAGCGGCGAGCCCCTTACGACACGCCGGATGGGTGTTCCTCCGCCGCTCATCGTGGCGGCTTGGGCGAGCGCGTCGCAGGTGCGTTCACGCGCGATGCGCGTTCGACAGGACACAACGACACCGCCGCACCGTGTGATTGTGCTGCCCCATCGTGATCGTGCTCCGGAGTCTGCTCAGCTGAGCGGCGTCCCGACAGCGTCACTGGCGACGACCGGGCGAACGATCATCTTATGATCATGCCACCTCGGGCGGCTGCGGAGCGTTGATCGGCTCAGGTGGGTGTCCTGGTGTGCTCCGCCGACGGCTCCTTGATCGGGGCGGACGTCTCGCTACCCAGGAAGGAGACTGACTCTCTTTCAGGGCAGGTCCGCGCGTCGCCGCCGAGGTTCGCGATCATGCGTCGTAGCACGTTGAGCGCGGCCACGTACTCATGCGGGGCGATGCCGTCATGGAGCTGCGCCAACGCCCGATGGGCGCGGTCCGCGGCACGCGTCCGCCCAGCCTCGCCCGACTCGGTGATGACGAAGGTCTCGTCCTGTGTCTGAGTCATCCAGCCGCGGTTGAGTAGGTCGTCGAAAACGCCGTCGAAATCGATGTTGAGATCGTCGAACCGTGCGAGTCGGTGGATGAGGCGCGCGCGGTCCCATTCCTCGGATTGCCCGCGACATGGTTGAGGATCCACCAGTGCGGTTGGGTGAGCCCCTCGGTGGCCAGATCCGCGCGGATCCGGCCGACGACTCTACGGTAGGTCTCGCCGCTCCAATAGCCGATCGGCTGCTCCGCCAGTACCTCGTCCGGATACTTCTTGATGTCCGTGGCCATGTCAGTGCTTCCTTCGGTGCTGGAGGGCGTCCTCGCCGCGGCATGGCGCCATCGAATGATCACGCTAGAACCTCTACCAAGCTTGAGGTCAAGGTGGCCAGGCGCGCCTTGCTCCCGGGGCCGGCTACGGTGATGGTGTGGGACTGCATCTGAGCCAGATCGCCGAGGCCGACGAGCTGCTGACGAACGACCCGCTGGCGCTCTTGATCGGGATGGTGCTGGATCAACAGATTCCGCTTGAGCGTGCCTTCGCTGCGCCGCACGAGCTGACTCGCCGCCTCGGCCGTCCCTTGGACGCCGAGGAACTGGCCACGTACGACCCGGACGCCCTGGGCGCGGTCTTCTCCCGAGTGCCAGCGCTCCACCGTTTCCCCGGCTCGATGGCGAAGCGGGTGCAGGCCATGTGCCAGCTCATCGTGGACACCTACGACGGTGACGCGGCCCGCGTATGGACGACCGCGGCCGACGGCAAGGAACTACTGAAGCGGGTGGCGGCGCTGCCGGGCTTCGGCCAGCAGAAGGCCAAGATCTTTGTGGCGCTCCTGGGCAAGCAGCTGGGCGTGACGCCGCCGGGGTGGCGGGAGGCGTCCGCGCCGTTCGGGGATGAGGGCAGCTTCCGCTCCATCGCGGACATCACGGACGTCTCCACCCGCGACCAGGTCCGGGAGTACAAAAAGGCGACGAAGGCTGCCGCCAAGGCGCAGGCCGGCTGACGGGAGCCAGGACCCGTCACCGCCGGGCGGGTCGTGGCCGCGTCGCCCTGGTGGGTCCGGACGTTCCTTGCTTGTCCGACTTGATGCGATCAGCAGCTCCCGCTGGAGCGTGCGTTCGCAGCCCCGCGGGAGCTGACGCGATGAAGGCCGAAGCTGGGAACTGTCGCACGGGAGTCCTTCAGCAGCCGCCACTTTCCACCCTCGCCGGGTAGCCCGGGGGCGACATCCCCCGGGCTACCCGGCGTCGTTGTATGATCCGGACGGCTGCGGATTGACCTTGTCGGAATCCAGTGTGATGCCCTGGTCGACGAGCACGGGCATTGCTTCGAGCGCGCTGTCCGTAGTGATGCTTGCGATGCACTCAGGGCTACCACCGACATAGGTGGTCATAAGGTCGATGTCGGTGACCAGGCACCACGCCTGATCGTCAGGCCACCACAAATTGGCCCTTTGATCACCGGGCGAGTCCTCTACTGACCTGGCGGCTGCGGGCAATGGACCGGACAACAGCATCATCTCGCGACGCGGCATCGCCACTCTGGGTGCATGCCCCCAGCGTGCCTCGAGGCCGCCGAATCCTGACCACACGGCAAACCAGCATTCGTCGACCGTGGAGGTGTGCCGGGCCAACAGGTGCGCGAGACGTTTGGCCTGCGAAACAGGAAGCGATCCCACGGAAGGGCATTCATCCCAGACATCATGCTGCGTATCACCGCGCGAGTACCGCCAGGAACCGGTGATGGACTCCCACTGCATCAACGGATGCGCGACCGTTCCATTCCGGTGCGCTACCTTTGCCCACTTCACTTCCTGGTCGCCCAAATACACTGGATGGAAAACTCGAGCATACGCCAGGAAGCTGTTGGGCAACAGCGATCCAATCGTGTATTTGGCACCATTGGTTTCTGCGACAACCCAATCCCCCGGACTCCCGGAAATCGCTATTTCGAGGGCATTGGAGGAGATTTCAAACTTATCCACGGCTTCACGTCTCATGAGTTGGTCGACAGGAATATTCTAGCCGCCTCGGAGCGCTGCGTGGATCACGCCCCAACCGTCAGCCTACGGTGAACCAGCCAGTGTCGCAACCATGATGTCAGGCCAGGACCAGGTCAGGCCAGGGACGGTGGAACCGCGGGCATGGCGAGCAGTGCGGTGGTGATGGCGCGTAGCGCGGTGGCGAGTCGATGGCCTTCGTTGTTTTCCAGCAGCCGCAGGATCGGGTCGCTGTGCAGCGAGCTGAGCAGGACGTGGGCGACCAGGTCCGCGTCGAGATCCGCTCGTTCCTCGGCGATCAGTGCGCTGATGTGGGAATGCCACACGTCGTACACCGGTCGGGCCTCGCCTGTCGCCGCGTGGCTTGGTTCGGCCGACTTGGTTGCCCGGTCCGGAAGGTCCGCGCAATGTGTGTCGGTGGTGGAGCGTCCGGCGCTCGGCAGAGCGGCGCCGAGTGCGGCGACGAGCCCCTTGTTCCGGCTGACAATCTCGACGACGGCGTCCAGAAAGGCGTAGAGGCGTTCGTGGGCCGACGCTCCGGGGCCGAGCGGCGGCGGAGCGCTGAGGATGGATTCGTTGAGGGCGAACGCCCGTTCCTGCATCACGGCCATCAACAGATGTCCCCGGGAGCCGAAACGGTGAAAGACGGTGCCCTTCCCGACGCCGGCCGCGCGGGCGATCTGTTCCATCGTGATCTTCTCCGGTCGGTGCCGGGTCAGCAGGTCCTCCGTCGCGGCCAGGATCGCGCGCCGGTTGCGCGTGGCGTCGGCGCGCTCCCGCCGCTGGTCGCTCATCAGATCCTCCTCGAAGCGGGCGTCCACTGCGTCGCACGCTAGCTGATCGTGCTGCCGGCACCTGGCCGACCAGACCGATTGTCAGCGGCCGCCATGGACAACTGGACTCGGAGTCCAGTAGCATGATGCCGCATTAACTTGACCGCTACTCCACTTATTCGTGTTGTCGGGAGGCTTCCATGCGCCGGATCCGCTACTACTCCTACGGCGGCCCCGAGGTCCTGACGGTCGAGCAGGCCGATATCCCCGTGCCCGGGCCTGGCCAGGTGCTGGTGCGAGCGAGTGCGATCGGCGCGAACTTCGTCGACACGAAGCTGCGTCGCGGCCCGTCGAGCGGACCGATCTTTGACCGTCCGTTGCCGGGCCGGCTCACCGGCGACGTGGTCGGCACGGTCGAGGCCGTCGGCCCCGGAGTGGCTGTGGACCAGCCGGCCAGCCTGGTCGGCCGACGGGTGGCGACCCTGTCCGAAGACGCCTTCGCCGAATACGTGGTGGCCGACCTCGACTGGCTCGCCGAGGTGCCGAGCGGCCTCGACGTCGGTGCGGCGAGCATGCTGCCCTTGGGTGGCCCGACGGCGCTCGGTGCGTTGCGCGCCGGGCGCCTCGCGCCGGGGGAGACGGTGCTCGTTCATGCCGCCGCCGGCGGTATCGGCCATCTCGCGGTGCAGCTTGCGAAAGTGCTCGGTGCGGGCCGGGTCATCGCCACCGCGGCCGGTGCGGCGAAGCTCGACTTCGCCCTCGACCATGGTGCCGACGTCGCCATCGACTACTCCGCGGACGACTGGCCCGACCAGGTGGGTAAGGCCGCGCCCGACGGGGTCGACGTCATTCTCGACTCGATCGGCGGCCAGACCCTGCTACGGGGTCTCGACCTGCTGGCACCGCTGGGCCGTACGGTCGTGTACGGAGTTGCCTCCGGCGACTTCCGGGAGATTCCGGTGACCAGCCTGTTCGCCCTGCGCTCCGTCGTCGGATTCTCCCTGCTCGCCTGGCGGGCGGCAGACCCGGAGGCTGGCCGTCGTGACGTGGCCGAGATCGCCGGGCATCTGGCCGCCGGCCGGCTGCGCACGACCGTGCATGCCTGCCTTCCCCTCGACGAGGCGGCCAGCGCGCACCGCATGTTCGAGGAACGCGCTCACCGTGGTCGCATCCTTCTTCTTCCGTAGGCCGTAGGCAAACCCCGATCCACTGCGACCGGCCGCCTGGCCAGCGAGATCTGAGACGCCCTGTTCACGAAAGCGTCTCATTCGAGGGCGAACTGGGCGACGCGGTTCGGGATGCTGCCCGGCGCGCCGGAGTTGGACTGTCGGCCTGGCTCGCGGTCGCCGCCGCGGCGAAGCTTCGAGCCGATGCCCTGACCGAGTTCCTCGACTCGTGGGAGACGGCGAACCCGGCGCTGACACCGGAGGAACTGGCGCGGGCGGAGCGTGAGCTGGGTCTACGCGCGGATCAGTCGGCGGGATGAGCGCACTCGTTCTCGATGCGGGCGCGTTCCTGGCTGTGGAGCGTGGCGATCGGGCGATGCTCGCCCGCCTGCGGATCGCACAGCAGCGGGACATCGGCCTACGGAGCAACGCCGTCGTTGTCGCTCAGGTCTGGCAGGATCGCGCCGGGCGGCAGGCGATGCTGGCCGGCCTGCTACGCGCGGTGGAGGTGTGTCCCGTTGACGAGCGGACCGGTCGCGATGCCGGTGTGCTTCTTGCCGCGTGGGAACGTCCGATGTGGTGGATGCGACGGTCGCTCTGCTCGCCCGTCCGGGCGACCGCATCCTGACCAGCGACCCCGATGGCATCGCCCGGCTTGTTCAGGCAGGGGATGCGCCGGTCGCGGTGGTGCGCTGCTGACGGCCTTGTTGACGCTGAGAAAGCAGAGCGCGCAGGTGACCGAGTGTGCGCACCGCAGGTACCGCAGGCCCGACGGGGTGGGCAGCCAGATATCCATCGCCAGCTCAGGCGAGGTGCTCAGCCGTGTGCGGACGGCGGTGGGTGGGCAACGGCGATACTGCCGAGAAAGTTCAGCGCCTGCGCCGCGGGACTTCCCGCGGCTGCTGTGTAGACGACCATGAGCGATGCGTGTCACCGGCGAATCCTTGGCCGTGTCGGTTGCGGCAGCCCTGCTCACCACGCTGTCCGCGGCCCGGTTGCGGGAGACCGGCATACCCGCGCATACCGCGAGGTATCTGGCGGGCCAGGCGGTTCACGGCCAGGTGAGCGCACCGAATCACGGCGCCGTGGCCGCCGGCTTCACCGATGCCTTCCACACCCTCGGTCTCATCCTCGCCGCCCTGTCCGTCGCCGGTGCCGGACTCACCTGCCTGGCGCTCACCCCCCGCGGCGAGGTACCGCCGCCCCACTCCGGCTTCCAGGAAGCCGACGACGGCCGTGCGATGTCGGACGTACGCCGTGGTTCTTCGGCGTAGGTGGCGTGTTTCTCCTACCGAGGGTAGGACGACGGTGACGCGATGTCCTTCTCGCCGACTGTCCAGCCCGTTCCGCCCTGGAGCTGATCTCGGGAACCTGGACGGTTGTCGTCCTGATCGCCATGTGCGACGACGCTCAGCGCTACTCGTACCTGCTTGAGCGGATCGGCGGGATCAGCCGAAAGATGCTGACGCAGTCGCTGCGGGCCTGCGTGCGGGCAAGGCTGGCCGACCCGGGTGACAACAGGCATCGACCTCGTTCCGGACCTGATCACATATCATCGTCCCAGCCGACCGACCGGTCGGTCGGTCAACGGGAGGTTCGATGCCCTTCGTAGCGACGCGTGCCGGGCGGGTGTTCTACGAGCAGCGTGGATCCGGCCGGCCGATCGTGATGCTGCCCGCGACACTGCACGATCACCGGGACTTCGACCCGGTGGCGGCGCGGTTCGCGTCGCGCTATCGCACCATCGCGGTGGACTGGCCTGGTCACGGTCGGTCGGACGAGCCTGACCCGGCTCAGTGCGTCAGCGCCTCCCTGCTCGCCGGGGTTCTCGCCGACCTCGTCGACGACCTCGACCTCGGCCCGGCCGTTCTCGTCGGCAACTCGGTGGGGGGATACGCGGCGTCCCGGCTCGCCCTGGACCGACCGGCCGCTGTCGCAGGGCTCGTGCTCGTCAACGCGGGCGGGTTCAGCCGGCAGACCGTACTCAGCCGCACCGCCTGTGCGCTACTCGGACGACCAGCGGTAACCCGACGCGTCCTGCCTCACCTGGTACGGGCCTACCTGCGGCCGGTGAACGACCACGACCGGGCGGTCGCCGAGCGGGTGCGGGCCCGGGCCCGCACCGTCGAGGGCGCCCGGACCGCCGCCGCACTGTGGCGCAGCTTCACCACACCCGCGTTCGATCTGCGCGCGGATGGCCCCCGTCTCACCGTCCCCACCCTGCTGACCTGGGGAACCCGGGATGTTCTCCTACCGCTGAAAGCCGGTCGGCAGACCCACGCCGTACTGCCAGGAGCGCGGTTCCACCCCTTCGCTACCGGACACGTCGTGTTCGCCTCGGACCCCGACGGATTCACCGCACTCGTCGAGCCGTTCCTCGACACCGTGTTCCAGACATCACCACCCGACCCTCGCCCGCCGACGGCATCGTTGCCACAAGGCCCCGCCGGCCCCAGGGATCTGTCCTGATGCCGTCCCGGCAGGAACGTGCGGCGCTCACCCGCGAACATCTCGTTGACACCGGCCTGGCGCTGGCGGAGGAAACCGGCCTGGCCGGCATGAGCGTCAACCTCATCGTGGAAGCGGCCGGCGTCGCGAAAGGAACGTTCTTTCACCATTTCGAGGGCCGGGCGACCTTCCTGGCCGCGCTCCACCGAGAGTTTCACGACCAGCTGTTCACCGCGATCACACGATCCGTGGCCGGGACCCCCCACGGACGCGACCGGCTACTCGCCGCGACCGAGGCCTACCTCGACCACTGCCTACGCCATCGCGGAATCCGCGCGCTGTTGCTCGAAGCCCGAGCCGAACCACTCGTCGCCGACGCGATCGCCGAACGAAACCGCCAGGCCTGCCGATTTCTCACCCCTGACTTCGCCGCCATGGGCTGGCCGCACCCCGCCGACGGTGCCGCCCTCTGGAACGGCCTTGTCGTCGAAGCGGCCCTGCTGGAACTCGCCCATCGATCCCGGCGTCCCACCACCAGAGAAACCCTCGCCCACTTCCTCACCCGGTGACACGGGCCTCGTTCCGGCACCGGAGACCTACCGCATCGGCTACGTCATACTCCCGCGAGCCGCTGTCGTCATCGGCTGCCAGAACGTCTACTTCTCGGCGCGCACCTGCCCCGGCCGGTAGCAGGCCAGCCTCGCGATCGACACCCGCCCCGACCCGCCTCCACACACCCGCACCACCACAGAGTGTCACAGTAGAGTTACACCGCTGGTTTTATGGTCCCCATTAAAGATCAGTAGTCGCCGCCTGGCGGTATGACTCCGTCATCGGCGGCAAGCCGGTGCGACATGTGCCCTGGATCAGATGGTGACGATGTCGACGAGGTCTTCGAGGCCGGTGAGGTCGGCGGCGTTGCGGGTGTAGACGCTGGCCTCGTGGGCGTGTGCGGTGGCCGCGATCAGCAGGTCCATCGTCCGGGCGCGTGGTTGGCGTCCGATCTCGACGACGCGGGCGGCGAGCCGCCCATAGCTGTCGGCGACGGCCTCGTCGAGAGGTAGGGGATCGAATCGTCGTTGCAGTGCGCTGAGACGGGCGAGGCGGTTCGCGCGGGTCTCGGAGGTCTTGGCAACCAGGACGCCGAAGTGGAGCTCGGCGATGCTGATGACGCTGATCGCGAGCTCACCGGGGATGGGCGCGACGTCGGTGGCGACCAGAACACTGGTGTCGAGGATGCCGCGACTCATCGGCCTTCCCAGGGGTCCGTGAAGGTGCCGTCGACAAGATCGCGGTCGCTGGGCCAGTCCGTGTCGGCCGGGAGCGGGAAGATATCGGCGAGGTCGTCCCAACGCCGCCATCTGTGCGGGGCCACCGGGCCGAGAACAGCTGCCGGTCGACCGGTGACAGTGATGGTCAGGTGCTCGCCATCTTGGGCGCGCCGCACCAGCTCACTGGCGTTCTGCCGCATCTCGCGAAGTCCTATCTCGACCACCTGTCCAGAGTAGCACTTGTGTTACAAGCTGGCGTGGAGGCGGCCGGAGGTCCCGGGCGGATCGTTGTCCCGGTACGGGCGCCGGCGTCGTTGGCGGATGTGTTCAGGGCTCGCGCGGCCGCCGAGCACATCCCGACGTCGGCTCTGGTTCGTCGCATCCCGTCCCGTGCGGTGGACAGTCATGACACCCCGGTGATGACCGAGGACCAGGTCGAGGAGATCGTGCGCAGGGTCCTGCGGGAGTCCGCCTGAGGATTTTTTCCACTCCACCTTTCCGAGGCCGGTGGGGACCAGCAGATCCCGCTGGAGCGGGCGTTCGCGGCGCCGCTGGAGCTGACGCGGCGGCTTGGGCGCGGCGGATCTTGCGGCGATGGACCCGGAGGAACTGGCGGCGGTGTTCTCCGTCCAGCCGGCGCTGCACCGGTTCCCCGCCGCGATGGCGCAGCGGACGCAGAAGCTTTGCCAGATCGACAGCGACAGCGACGACGGTGACGGGGCGCGGGTGTGGACGACCGCCAAGGACGGGCGGGAGTTACTGAAACGGGTCGCCGCGCTGCCTGGTTTCGGTACGCAGAAGGCGAAGATCCTCGTGGCGCTGCGCGGCGCTGGGAGTCGGTGTAGGGCGCTCCGGGGAGTCGCGACCGCAGGAGCGGGATCTACCGGGTATACATCCCTGATCCACTCGTCGGGCGGCCGCCGGCAAGGGGGTGGCCGCCGCCGTCGACCGCTTTTCGATCATTCCGTTCTCTGGCGCGGCTTGATTTGCCTGATGAAACCGGCAAGGTCCTCGGCGAAGAGGTCAGGGACCTCCAACGCGGGGAAATGTCCGCCGCGTGGCGGTTCGGTGAAACGCACGAGGTTACGCGAGCGTGCGACGAAGCTCGCGGGCGGCGGGACGACCCGCGGATCGGGATAGGAAGCGAATGCGGACGGTGTCCGAATGATGCTTCCGGGCGGAAATGTGATCGACTCGGAGAAGAACTCCGAATAGGCGACCAGCGAGCTGGCCACACTGCCCGACACGAGATAGATCATTATTTCGGTGACCAGGTCGTCCATGGTGATGGTCGACTCGTCGTCGGCGGCGCCGCGTCGATCGCTCCACAGCTGGAACTTCTCCAACAGCCACGCGGCGAGGCCGGCTGGGCTGTCGGTCAGGGCGGGGGCGAGTGTGAGCGGCGCCGTCAGCTGGAGCAGGAAGTACGCACCCATGGGGCCGGCGTTCAGGTCGTGCTCCCGCTGGGCGAATGTCACCTCCTCCGGTGACGGATCGTCGGCACCGGTCAGGCCGCTTCCCAGCGGAGCCCCATCGTGGCGAACCCCGAGCAGGACCGTGTGCAGACCGACGCAGTGGTCCGGATTGTCAAAGGCCATCCACTCGGCTATCGGCGCCCCCTGATCGCCGCCGTGGACGTAGTAGCTGCTCTCCCCGAGCACGTCGGTCAGCAGGGTATGGAACAGCTGTCCGGCCGACCGGACACCCAGCGGGGCTGGAGCCAGCCCGGAGAAGCCGTATCCGGGTAGCGACGGGACTACCACGGTCAGTCCGTCCTGTGGGTCGCCGCCGACCGTCTCCGGGTGTGCAAGCGTACGGATGACCTTCCGGAAGGTCGCGAACGAGGTGGGCCATCCGTGTAGCAGGGCCACCGTCCGAGGGTCGGTACCGGAACCCGGCTCCCGCAGCACATGCAGCTCGACGCCGTTCACGGTGGTTGTGAACTGCCCGAAAGCGTTGAGTTCACGTTCGTGCGACCTCCAGTCGTACTCGTTGAGCCAGTACCGCACGAGCGTGCGCAGGGCCGTCGGATCGGTGCCGGACCGCCAGCCGGGCCGCTCGGGCAGCGCCGGCGGGTCAAACGCGGCGAGCCGCCGCCGGATCCGCTCCAGCGTGTCCTCCGGCACGTCGATCCGGAACGGTCGCAAGGGCCCCGGCAGCGTCCCCTCCCGGTGCCCAACCGCCTCGCTCGCTCGCATCCGTGTCCCCTTCCGTCGCGCGATCTCCAGGCCGATGCCGACCTGGAACACTATTTATCAGTTTAAGTGGTGTACGGTCAAGAGTGATGGTTCACTGGTCCAGGTCGTGATGGTTCACTGGTGCAGGTATGGATCCCTCGGTTGTCTGGTGGACGGACGGCACCGCGCCCCCCCGGTTGCAGTTCCTGGGCCCGTTCCTCAACTCCGTCGACGAACGGGCCTTCGGCGCGCACCGGCCGCAGGACCGGATCACCGATCCCGAGGCGCTGAGCCGCTGGCTTGCGGCTCACGGGCTGGTCCAGCCCGGGTCGCCGGCAGGCGAGACCGATCTCGTCGACGCGCTGCGGCTGCGCGCGGCGCTACGCGAGGCAGCGGCGGCCAACCAGCGAACCGGCGGGTCGGCATCGGATTCCGGCGCCTTGGCCGAGGTGGCTGACCGTCTGCCGCTGCGCATCCGCATCGCGCCCGACGGCGGCGTCGACCTCGAACCCGCCGCGCCCGGCGAGGTCCGCGGGGCGCTCGCCCGCCTCGCGGCCGATGCGGTCCTGGCGACGGCGGATGGCACGTGGCGCCGGGTCAAGATGTGCGCGGCGCCAGACTGCCGGGTCATCTTCTACGACGGATCGAAGCCCCGGACCGGGCGTTGGTGTGCGACCTCGGTGTGCGGCAACCGTGTCAAGACGCGAAGGTACCGGCAGCGCGTTTCGCCGGCCGGTCCTGGTGCCGCGTCTCCGTCACCGGCGGCCAGCGATACATGATCCTTCCGTTCTCGTCGGCGAGCGCATCCGACGACGAGAGGTTCAGGGTGCTCCGCCCGCGCTCCGTGGTTCCGATGCTGGCTGGGACCAGCAGATCCGGCGGGAACGGGCGTTCGCGGCCCCGTTCGGACTGACGCGACGGCTCGGCCGTCCGTTGGACGCGGCTGACAGGGCGGATGTCTCGCCTCGGGACCGCTGCCAACCCGCGCGGCGAGGTGCTGGAAAGAAGTTCGAGACGTGGTGTCGGATCGGGGCGGAGGCGTTCGTTGGATGGGTGAGAGGCGGCCCGCGAGGGGCACCCCGAACCACAGGAGATGAGCCGACATGCAGTACCTGGTTTCCGTGATCCACGACAGCCGTGAGCCCTCCTCCGTCGAGGCGGAGGCCGCCGAGCAGGCTGCCATCGACGTGTTCAACGAGCGACTGCGGGCCGAGGGGCACTGGGTCTTCGCCGGCGGTCTCGGGGTGCCCGACAACGCCACCGTCCTCGACAACCGGGGCGAGGCGGCGGTGGTCACCGACGGGCCGTTCGTGGAGACGAAGGAGTTCCTGGTCGGCTTCTGGATCATCGACGCCCCCGACCTCGACGTCGCGCTGAAGCTCGGCGCCGAGGGCTCGAAGGCCTGCAACCGCAAGATCGAGGTCCGGCCGTTCCTGTGAGCGAGACCGACATCCAGGCCGCGATCACTCGGGCCCACCGCGCGGAGTGGGCCCGGGTGGTTGCCGTCCTGACCAGGGGTTTCGGCGACCTCGACGTCGCCGAGGAAGCGGCGGCCGAGGCGTTCGCGACCGCCGTCGAGCGGTGGCCGACCGACGGCGTGCCGCCGAACCCCGGCGCCTGGCTGACCACCGCCGCCAGGCGCCGGGCGATCGATCGGATCCGGCGCGAGAGCAAGCGCGACGACAAGCAGCGGGAGGCGCTGATGGTGCACGGCGACGACCCGCTCGAGCCCCTGGGCGCGGTCGAGGACGAGCGGCTCCGGCTGCTCTTCACCTGCTGTCACCCGGCGCTCGCGATGGACACCCGGGTGGCGCTGACCCTGCGCCTGGTCGGCGGTCTGACCGTGCCCGAGATCGCCCGCGCCTTCCTGGTGCCGGAAGCCACCCTGGGGCAGCGGATCACCCGCGCGAAGGCCAAGATCAAGACCGCCCGCATTCCGTACCGGGTGCCGTCCGGGGAGGATCTGCCGGCGCGGGTGTCCGGTGTGCTGGCCGTCCTGTTCCTCGTCTTCAACGAGGGCTACCTGGCGACCGGCCCCGACACCGACCCCGTACGCGACGACCTGACCGGCGAGGCGATCCGGCTCGCCCGCCTGGTGCGCACACTCCTGCCGGCGGACGGCGAGGTGGCCGGGCTGCTGGCGCTGATGCTGCTGACCGAGGCCCGCCGCGCCGCCCGGGTCTCGACCAGCGGCGACCTGGTCGCCCTCGACGAGCAGGACCGCGGCGCCTGGGACGCCGGCCTGATCGCCGAGGGACACCGGCTGGTGCGCGAGCGCCTCGTCGCGGCCGCCGCCGGCGTGGCCCCGGGCCGCTACCAGATTCTCGCCGCGATCAACGCCGTGCACACCTCCGCCCGCGATATCCGCGACACCGACTGGTCGCAGGTCGTCGCCCTCTACGACCAGCTCGTCCGCGTCGACCCGTCGCCGATCATCGCCCTCAACCGGGCCATCGCCGTCGCCGAACTCGACGGCCCGCAGGTCGCTCTGGCCACCGTCGACCGTCTCGACGACAGGCTGTCCGGCTATCACGCCTACCACGTGGCCCGCGCCGACCTGCTGCGCCGGCTCGGCCGCGGCGAGCAGTCACGCGCGGCCTACGACCGGGCCATCGAACTGGCCGGCAACACCGCCGAGACCGCCTACCTGACCCGCCGCCGCGACCAACGGGCGTAACGCCTGCCCCACTGTCGTCGGGTCGTTCGCCTGGATGCCGGCTCGTACCAGGCTGTCGTGGCTGTGCGGGCTCCCGCCGCGTTGGCCGATGCGCTCAGGGCCCGCGCGGCTGCCGAGCACCTGCCGGGCAAGGAAAAGTCGTCTTCACCGTCAGTTGACGCCGGGCATTGAGGTGGGCCTGGGCGACGGGCTGTCAGGCTGCGCGTGGTAGGTGACCAGGGTCTGCGCCGGCTGGTCGGTGACGCTCAGCACGACATGGGCGTAGCCGACCGGGCCGAGGCGTGGATGACGCAGCCGCTTGACGCCGCTTGCGCCGATCGAGACGACGTCGTGGTTCGGCCACCACCGCCGGACGTGCTCGCTGTCGCGTTGGAGTTCCTCGATGAGCGCGGCGATGCTCGGATCGTGGGTGTGCGACGCGGTCGCCAGTCGGAAACGCCCGAGCATCGCGCGGGCCTCGTGCTCCCAGTCGAGGTAGACCTGCCTGGCGTGGCCGTCGGTGAACATCCACCGCACGAGGTTCCGGTCCGCCGCGGGCCGGGCCTCCCAGTCGGTGAACAGCTCACGGGCCGCGGCGTTCGCGGCCAGCACGTCCCAGCGGCGCCCCTTCACGAAGGTCGGATGCGGGTCGAGGCGCTGGACCAGGTCGGCGACGCCGGCCGCCAGCACCTCGGGCGGCGGTTCCGACCGCCCGTCGGGCGCCGGGTGCGCGCCAGGCCGACCGTGGGCGAGCACGTCCAGGTACTGGCGTTCCGCGCCGTCCAACCGCAGCGCGGCGGCGAGTGCGTCGAGCACCTGCGGGGACGGGCGGACCTGGCGACCCTGTTCGAGGAACGTGTAGTAGGTGGGCGACAGGTTCGCGAGCAGGGCGACCTCCTCGCGCCGCAGCCCAGGCGTGCGCCGCCGCTCCCCGGGCGGGAGCCCCACGTCCGCGGGAGTGAGCCGGCCACGTCGGGACCGAAGCAGCTCACCCAGCGCCGCTGGATCCCCCTCTGGTCGCATGCTTCGTCAGCCTAGTCATGCCAGTACCAGTAAGGCTGTGCTGTGGTCACGCACCTCGACGTGGATGAAGACTGTTCCGCGTGGACACGATGGGGCAGCAGATTGAAATAGCGGTGGACGACGGCAGCACGATGTCCGCGTACTGCACTCGGCCGGATGGTCCGACCGCCGACACGGTCGGCGTGATCGTGGCCCATGAACTTTTCGGGGTGAGCCCGGATATCCGCGCGGTCGCGGATGAGATCGCGGCCGCGGGGCACGTTGTCATCGCGCCCGAGTTCTATCATCGCGACGCTGAACCGGGTAGGTATCTGGCCCGCGACGACGCGGGGCGCGACGAGGGATTCGCCCTGCTGCACAGCATGACCCGGGCCGGGGCGGTCGCCGATGTGCGGGCGGCCATCGCGGTGCTGGCGGAGCGGTACGGGGCCGAGGAGGCCGCAGCGGTCGGCTTCAGCGCCGGTGGGCACCTCGCCTATCTCGCCGCGACCGCACTGCCGATCACCCGGGTGGCCATCGCCTACGGCGGCTGGCTGCCGAGCACGGAGATTCCGCTCAGCCGGCCGGATCCTACTCTGGCGCTGACCCCGGGAATTCGCGGAGAGCTGATCTTTCTGGTTGGGGGAGATGACTTCCTGATCGACTCCGACCAGGTGGAGAAAATAGCCGACGCGCTGCGGGCCGCTGACGTTCGACACGAGGTCGTCACCTATCCGGGAGTTGGGCACGCATTCTTCTGGCCCGGTACTCCGGCTTTCGATCAGGACGCCCGGGACGATGCCATGAAAAGAATTCTCGCGCTGCTCGCCGCCTCGTGAGATGCCGACCGGGCGGTCAGCGTGCGGGTGCGGCGATCAGCGCGCCGGCGAGGGCGCGCAGCGTCGCCGCGAGGCGAGGGCCTTCGCCGGCTTCGAGCAGGCGCAGGATCGGGTCGCTGTGCAGTGAGCTGAGCAGGACGTGTGCGACGAGATCCGCGTCGAGGTCCGTGCGCTCCTCGTCGATCAGCATGCTGATGTGGGCGTGCCAGACGTCGTGGACCGGCCGGCCCTCGTCCGGGTCGGCCCGGCCGGGGCTGGCGGCCGGGCCCGTTTCGCCCATGCGGTGCGTGTCGGCGTCGGAGCGCTCGACGCTCGGCAGGGCCGCGCCGAGGGCGGCGACCAGCCCCTTGTTCCGGCCGACGAGGTCCACCACAGCATCGAGGAAGGCGTGCGGGCGCTCGGCCGCCGCCGCGCCGGGGCCGAGCGGTGGCGGTCCGCTGACGAGCGCCTCGTTGAGCGCGTACGCCCGTTCCCGCATCGTGATCTGGTCCGGCCGCGCCGGGCAGACTCACCGGAGACGTCGGCGGCACGGTGGCGGCCGTCGGCCCCGGCGTCGCCGTCGACGGTCTGGTCGGTCGGCGGGTGGCGACGCTGTCCGAGGACGTGTTCGCCGAGTACGTGCTCGCCGACGTCGACTGGCGCGCCGAGGTGCCCGACGGCCTCGACTCGACCAGCGGGGAGACGCTGTTACGCGGGCTCGGTCTGCTGGCGCCGTGGGGGCGCACAGTCCTGTACGGGGTCGCCTCCGGGGACGTCAGCGATATCCCGCCGACCAGCCTGTTCGCTCGGCGCTCCGTCGTCGGGTTCTCCCTGCTCGCCTGGCGGGCGGCGGACGCCGAGGCGGCCCGGCGCGACGTGACAGAGCTGGCCGAGCACTTCGCCGCCGGCCGGCTGCGCACGACGGTCCACGCGCGCCTGCCGCTCGAGGACGCGGCCACCGCGCACCGCCTGTTCGAGGCCCGTGTCCACCTCGGCCGCTTCCTGGTTCTTCCGTAGCGCGCTGGCCGCGAGCGTCCGCGGGTGTGCCGGCCGTCGCGGCGGTGTTGACCTGAAGTCAACTTTATATTTTAGTGTCGACAGCATGATCCTTACTGACGCTGAGTACCAGTTTCTCGCCCGCCAGGAGCGGGGCCACCTGTCGACCATCGGTCCGGATGGTTCGCCCCAGGTGAAGCCGCTCGGCTTCGCCTGGAACGATGACCTGGAAACAATCGACATCACGGGGTTCGGCATGGTCGGCAGCGCGAAGTACCGCAATGTCCAGGCCACTCCCAGCGTCGCGTTCGTGGTCGACGAGGTGACTGCGCCGACGGCTGAGGGCGCCCACTTCCTGGAGATCCGTGGCCTCGCCGAGACGGCCACCCACGTGCCGGCCGACCCGCATTTCGACGCCGAACTCATCCGGATCCGTCCGCTGCGCGTGATCGCCTACAACGTCGGTCCCGATCAGCCCGGCCTGCACGCCCGCAACGTCACGTGAGCGGGCCGCTGGGCGTCAGTGCCCGGGCGGCTGTCTGAACGGGTCGTACTCGGCGAGCATCCGTCGACGTGACGACGTAGAGCAGGCCGAGCAGGAGGAAGCCGCGGATCCACGCATCCCCTGGGAGGTGGGTGATCGCGTAGGTGACCGCGATCACCGAGACCCCGAAGGACAGTGCCGCCTGCACCATGAAGGCGGACGTCGTACGGGGTGCGGGGGCTTTGGCGCTCCCCGCGCCCGCCCTCGAAGAGGGGGTCCGGCCGCGGGGGGTCCGGCCGCGGGGGTCCGGCTAACGGCTCGGTCCCTGGACCGGATCCGCGGGCGCGCCGGACAGACGGCGCACGCGGTGCCGGAGGTGCTGCTGCTCGGCGAGGTTGATTGTGGCGGCGATGGCCCGTCGGTAGGCCCCGGCCGCGTCGTCCGGTCTGCCGGCCTGTTCCAGCAGGTGGCCGCGCACGGCGTTGAGGCGGGGCAGACCGGGGTGGTCGGCTTCCAGCGCGTCGAGCTGGCCGAGGGCGACGTCGACGCCGTCGACCATGGCCTGCGCGACGAGGCGGTTGAGGGCGATCGTGGGGTTGCGGTGGCCGGTCACGATCTCGAGCAGCCGGTAGAGCGCGAGGATCTCGACCCAGTCGGTCGCCGCGATGTCAGAGGCCTCGGCGTGCAGCGCCGCGATGCAGGCCTGGATCAGGTACGGGCCGGGTTCGGCGCCGGCAGTGGCCTGTTCGACGAGTCCGATCCCCTCGCTGATCAGCTCCCGGTTCCACAACGCCCGGTCCTGCTCGTCGAGCGAGGTGAGGCGCCCGTCCGGCCCGACCCGGGCCGGATGGCGGGCCTCGGTGAGCAGCATCAGCGCGAGCAGTCCGGTGACCTCGGTGGACTCCGGGACACCGCGGCGAAGCAGCCGCGTCAGGTGCATCGCCTCGACGGCGAGATCCGCGTCGCGGGCAGGTGCGCCGGCGGTGGTGTGGTGCGCCTCGGAGAACATCACGTACAGCACGTCGAGGACGGCGGTGACGCGTTCGCCCGCCGCCGCGGGCTGCGGCAGTGGCTGGCCGAGTTCGCCGAGGCGACGTTTGGCCCGGGTGATCCGCTGGGCGATGGTGCGTTCGGGGAGCTGGTAGGCGTTGGCGATCTGCGCGGTGCTCAGCCCGGCGACGGCGCGCAGGGTCAACGCGACCTGGCCGGAGCGGGGCAGCTCGGGATGGCAGCACAGCTGCAGCACGAGCAGCGAGTCGTCCCGCTGGGCAACCTCCGGCGCCTGCGTGGGCTGCGACAGCGCGGCGCGGGTCTCGCGGTCCCTGCGCCGGGCGTCACTGCGGGCCCGGTCGGCGTACCGGCGCCGCGCGGTCGCGATCAGCCAGGCCAGCGGGTCGTCGGGAGACCGCGCCGGCCACTGCTGGTACGCCTGCAGGAGCGCGTCCTGGACGGCGTCCTCGCACAGGTCGAACTGGGCGCTGCCGTAGGTGCGCAGCAACCGGGCGAGGGCCTGTCGCGCGAGTTCGCGCCACCGGCCCTCGCCGAGCGGTTCAGCTGAGCTCATCCTTCGCCCAGATCGGCGAACATCACCGGCCGAAGTTCGAGGGCCAGGCCGGGGATTACGGCGTCGGGGATCTGCCGGGCCAGCTGCACCGCCCGGGCCTCGTCCTCGACGTCCAGCAGGTAGAAGCCGCCCATGAACTCCTTGCTCTCGACGAACGGCCCGTCGGTCACCTCGGGCTGATCCCCGGAGCTGGCGGAGCTGCGCACGACCTTCGACTGGCTGGGGTCGGCCAATGCCTGGGTCGCGATGAACTCGCCGCTCTCCTTGACGGCGGCGATGAACGCGCCGTGCCCCGCCCCGATCTGGCGCTGCTGCTCCTCGGTGAGCTGCTCCAGCACAGCCGGGTCAACCTGCATGATGATCAGGTACTTCATGGTCTCCTCCTCGGCGCGCGGCGGCCACCAGCGTGGCAGCTCACCAGAGGGTCGTCGCCGCCAGCGCGCACGCGACAGAACGCGGCGAGAAATCTTCGCCCTCGTTGTCGCGCGGGGCGCCTCGGCGACGACCACTGGGCACGCGACCGCGACCGGCGGGACGCCCACGATCGAGGAGACAGCCATGGCACAGCGGGTCCGGGTCCACTGCTTCAACGTCAGCAAGGACGGGATCGGAGCGGGCGAGGGGCAGAGCCTCGAGCGTCCGTTCGGCGAGCTGGACCCCGGTGGCCTGTTCGCCTGGGTCGGGGGCACGGCCAGCTGGGTCTGGAACAAGGGCTGCGACGGCACCCGCGGTCTCGACGACTACATCGTCCGCGACTTCACCCGCGCCATCGGCGCCGAGATCATGGGGCGCAACAAGTTCGGCCCGGTCCGCGGCCCCTGGCTGGACCACGAGTGGCAGGGCTGGTGGGGCGACGAACCCCCCTTCCACACGCCGGTCTTCGTGCTCACACACCACACCCGGCCGTCGATCACCCTGAGCGACACGACCTTCCACTTCCTCGACGCCACGCCGCAGGTGGCGCTGGAACAGGCGAAGGCCGCCGCCGGCGGCCTGGACGTGCGCATCGGCGGCGGCGTCACGACCATTCGCGAGTTCCTCGCCGCGGACCTGATCGACGAGATGCACATCGCCGTCGCCCCGCATGAGCTCGGCCGTGGCCTGCACCTCTGGGACAGCCCGGACGAACTGACCGACCGCTTCCACCTGGAACGCGTTCCCCGCCCGAGCGGCTTCGTGCACCACTTCTTCTGGCGGCGGTAGGGCGACCTGCTGGGGACCCGGGCGAGGCGGGAGTCAGCTCAGAACCCGGCCGATGGAATCCAGCGCGGTGGCCGGTGCGGTCGGGGGACGATCAGGTGGTGGCGAGCAGGATGTCCTCGCCGCTGGAGGGGCGCAGGGCATCGGCGCGGCCGGTGAAATAGCGGTCCGCGAGCGCATGGCCCGGCACATGCCGGACATCCGCGAAGCCGGCGTCCCCGGCGAGGCTCACCATCTGCTGCGGGGTGTAGAAGCTGACGAACGGGGTGCCGGCGGACTGTGCGCCCTGCTTTGATGCGGCGAGCCCGGCACGGTCAGCCTCGTCGAGCAGATCGGCGGGCAGCAGGAACGTCATCGCGGTCGTCGATCCGGGGGCGAGCCCGGCAGCCTGACGCAGGGTGGCGGCGGTGGCCGCCCTGCTCAGGTACATCGTCACGCCGGTGGAGACGACGACGGCCGGCCGGTCCAGGTCGAACCCGGCGGCGACCAGGGGGCCCCGCCAGTCCTCGCTGACCTCGAAGTCGACCGGCACCAGGCGCAGCCGGTCGGGGACGCCGTAGCCGAGGTCGACCAGCCGCTCGCGCTTCCACGCCTGGGTGCGGGGCTGGTCGATCTCGAACACCGTGAGTCGGTCGGCCAGGTCGGGGCGGCGCTGGGCGAAGGTGTCCAGACCTGCGCCGAGGATGACGTACTGGGTGACGCCGCGGTCGGCCTGCTCGGCGACCAGGTCCTCGACGAAGCGCGCGCGGGCCACCGTGGACGCCCGGAACCCGCTGGTGAAACGCGGATCCATGTCCGGGCGGGAGCGCCAGTCCCCGTCGGGGGCGGCCAGGCGCAGGCCGATCTCGTCGGCGAGCACGTGCGGCGGTGCGTCGACCTGGACGTGCAGCGCCCGCCAGAGGGCGACCCGCACCGCCGTGTTGTCCGGTACGACCGCGCCGGTGTTCTCGTCCACCATCACCACGTTCCCTCCCACCCTGTCAGGTGCCGGCAGGCCATGTCAGGTGCCGGTGGGGGCCTGGATGTTCCACACGCGTCCGTCGGGATCGCGGACGGTCATCTCCCTGGTGCCGTAGTGCGTGTCCTCGAAGGGCGTGACCACCTCGACCGCCGGGTCAGGCTGGAACTCCGCGGCAGCGGGCACCGTCAGCACGATCGACGTCCGGGGCTCCCGGTCCGCGGGGACCTCGGCGATGAACACGGAGGGCCCCTTGCCGTTGCGGAACTGGCCGGAGTTGTGGTCGGTCTCGAAGTCCAGCTCGAACCCCAGGGCCTGGAAGAACCGCGCGGACCTCCCCCAGTTGTGGGTCTCCAGGAAGACGGCTTCGATGCCTTCGGTCGTCATGTCAGGTCTCCGTTTCGGATGAAGGCGATGTCTGGTCGCGGGCGTCGTCGAGATAGCCGCGCAGTGCCTGCGCGACCAGCGCCGACAGGGACATGCCCGACTCGATGGCGTGGTGTTTGACCTGCTTGATCAGCCCGATCGGCAGGTACACGTTGAACTGCTTGACGTCTTCGTCGCCCACGAAGGCGATGCTAGCATGCTAGCCGTCTAGTTGGCATCGCGAAGCCGCGATCGCTCTCCGTTGGCGGTCGCGTGCCACGCCCAGTACCGGCAACGGGGGCTGCGTGTGTTCAGGATGGGCGGACCAGGCCGTGGGTGAAGGCGTAGCGGACGGCTTCGGAGCGGTCGCGTAGGCCGGCCTTGGCGAACAGGTTGTTGATATGGGTCTTCACGGTCGCCTCGCTGACGAACAGCTCGCGCGCGATCGCCCGGTTGGACAGCCCCTCACCGATGAGGACGAGCACCTCCCGCTCCCGAGGTGTGAGCTCCTGCGGCCCGGCTCCGGCCGCACCTGCACCACCGGGAGCCTTCGTCGGCATCGTCGGAGCTGAAGATGCCATCGGAGCCGATGACCCGGTCGGGGAAGGCGGCACGGTGGGGGAGGGAAGCGCGGTGACGGCGGCGATCAGGCGGGCCTGGACGGTGCGGTCGAGGACGGCCTGGCCGGCCGCGGCGGCGCGGATCGCGCGGGCGATGTCCTCGCGGCCCGAGTCCTTGGTGAGGTAGCCGCGGGCGCCGGCACCCAGGGCGGCCAGCACGGACTCCTCGTCGGCGAACGTGCTCAGCACGACGACGGCGACTTCCGGGTGGCGCTCGCCGATCATCCTGGTGGCCTCGACGCCGTCGGTGCCGGGCATCCGCAGGTCCATCAGGACGACGTCCGGCGCTGTCCGCGCGGCGGCGTCGATGGCCGCGGTGCCGTCCGCCGCGGTGGCGACCACGTCGATGTCGTCGAACAGCCCGAGCAGGGTGGCGAGCGCCTCGCGGATCGCCGTCTGGTCGTCCGCCACGACGACCCGGATCGGCCGGTCCGCACCGGGCCGGCCCCCGGGGACGGACGGGTCGGTTCCCGCGGAAGCGGTGTCGGAGGTGGCGGCGTCGGGCTGGTCGGAGGAAGCCGTGCTCATGTGGGAATCGTGACGCAGACCCGCCAGCCACGGGCCAGGAGGTGCGCCGCGGCCCTGGTGTCGGTGCGGGTGCCAGGGCCGGGATCAGGGCCGGGATCAGGGCCGGGATCAGGGCCGGCGGTGACGGTGCCGCCGAGCAGGGTGATCCGTTCCCGCATGCCGACCAGGCCCATTCCGCTGCCGGAGTCGGCGAGTGGGCGGTGTCCGTCCCGCGGCGGGCCGTTGACGATCCGCAGGTCGATGGCGTCTGCCGCGTAGGCGAGGGTGACCGTCACGGGTGCGCCGGGGGCGTGTTTGTGCGCGTTGGTGAGTGCCTCCTGGGCGGCGCGGACCAGGGCCTGGGCGATCCGGGTGTCGAGTTCGCGCGGCTGCCCGGTGATGGTGGGGGGGTCGGGGTGGCCGGCGGAGCGGATCATCGCGGTCAGGGTCTCGGCCAGCGGCAGCGCGTCCTCGCGTAGTGCGGTGACGGTCCGGCGGGCCTCGACGAGGCTCTCCCGCACGAGGCTCTGCGCCCGGCGGGTGGCGCTGCGCGCCTGGTCGAGGTCGCCGTGTTCCAACAGCGCGTCGGCCATCTCCAGCTGCATGTTGATGCCGGCCAGCGAGTGGGCGAGTACGTCGTGGACATCGCGGGCGATCCGGCCGCGCTCGGCGAGCACGGCCTCCCGGGCCTCCGCGCGGGCGGCCCGCTCGGCCGCTTCGGAGGCGGCGAGCGCCGCGGTGATCGCGGCCTGCCGGCTGCGGTTGACCATCCCCAGCGGGGCGGCGAACCCGCTGGCGGCACCGACGTACCAGGGGATGTCGAGGTGCTCGGGCCCGAGCTGGAACAGGAGCACCCCACCACTCAGGACGCTGCACAGCACGGCGATCGGCACCGCCCGGTCGGACGGGAACCGGTATCCGGCGTGGCCGGCGATGCAGTACCCGAACGTCGGCGCGAAGCCGCTGCCGCTGACGGCGATCAGCGC
>NZ_JALKFU020000019.1 GCF_023242965.2 Frankia sp. AgKG'84/4 | reverse complement strand
AGCTGCGGGCGACCGGCGCGCAGGCCCGCGCCGCGCCGGTCGCGGCGATCGGGTCGTCGAGCAGCGCGGTGGTGACCGCGACCGCCACCCGCCAGCCGTCCGCGGGCTGGGCGTCGAGGTAGCGCAACTCCCACCAGCCGCGCGGGCGCACCGGCGGAAACAGCGTCGTCGCATGGTAGCGGAGGTCGTCGAGGGTGGGCGCCCGGCTGACCGGACCGCGGCCGTCGAGCCAGTCGGCGAGGGTGTGGCCACCGGTCGCCGCCCGGAACTGATGCTCCTCGCCGGCCGTGACCGGGCCGGCCTCGCCCTCGAGGTCGGCGATCAGCATGAGCCGCGCGTCGCACAGGTAGCGGGCCCACCGCTGGACCACCTCGGCGGGCGGCGGGGCCCCGTCGTCCTCGGCGGGGATGCCACCGGCGCGGTCCGCGAGCTCCAGCACGGCGCCCGTGCGGCTGGCGTGGATACCGGCCCAGATCCGCTGGCGCGACGAGCACCAGCCGGTGCGCCGGCCGGCCAGCATCGGGGAGGCGGCGAACATCGCGGTGAGCACCGGTCCCATGGTGTGGGCCAGCCGGAACCGCTGCGCCGCCTCCGCCGCGGTCGCGCCCAGATCGAGATTGACCTGGACGGACGCGGTGGAACGCATCATGTCCAGCCCCGCGTTGCCGCCGCCGCGCTGGAAGTGCTCCTCCATCGCCGCGTAGCGGGAGGCGTCGGTGTGACGCGTCCCGGCGCGCAGCGGATCGGTGCCCATCCCGACGATCGCCAGGCCGTCCTCGGCCAGCGCCGAGCGCACGAGCCGCAGGTCCTCACCGGTGGACCGGATGGCGGCCGCGAGGGGCGCAGGCGGCCCCGAAAGCTCGAGCTGGCCACCCGGCTCGAACGTGATCCGGCTCCCGCCGGGCAGGACCGATCCGGCCGCCAGGATTGCCTCCCCGCTGTCTGGGCCACCGCCGATGGCCGCCAGCGCCCGCAGGGTCCGGGCCGGCTCGACCGGTCGGTGGACGTCCTGGCTGTCGACGACGAACCACTCCGTCTCGATCCCCACACTCGTCCCCGACCGGGCGCCTGTCCCCGGATCGGCGTTTTTCCCCGGCGCGGCCGTGTCTCCGGACGCGCCGGGGCCCGGGTTCAGGGTCGGGGTCGGCAGCACGCAGTCGGCCGCGAAGGCGAGGACCGCGTCCCGGTCCAGCCGCCGGGCGGAGGAAGCGCACGCGGCGGCGTCTGCGGACGCGAGGGATGCAGGTCTCACGGCGGACTGGCGGGACTGTGACGGGTGGGCCCTCGCCTCGCCCGGCGTGCTGCGGTCAGGGGGCGACGCGTCGGCCCCGGGCCCCCGAGGTGTCGCGTGACGTGGCATCCTGCGGCTCCTTCTCGGTGCTGCAACCGTTGCGCGCCGCGCCCGATGGCGGCGGCCACGGATGTTCTCCCCAGCGCCGCCCGGTCCCTACCCGGCGGCTCCACGCGGTGTCGTCTCGGCGGCCACGCCGATGGGTGGTATAGATGTGGGTTTAACGTGGTTCTCTCTCGCATATTCCACGCCCTTGACCCTGTCGCTGTTGTGAATTCCATGGAATGGTGACCGGGATGGACCAGAAAGCCGGTAGCGCGTCGTGACTGACCGCGACCTGATCGGGTCCCGCCCCGGAGACAGCACCAAGCGCGGCGGCGTCCTGACGGCGCCGGGAGGTGGTGACCGCGGCGTGTCCGATCGGCAGTCAGCGGGACGTTCGGCGATGGCCGAGTACCTGCGGCGCAGGGAGTTGTACTCCGCTGAACGCGGAGATCACAGACCGCGGGCGTTGATCCTCGCGGGAGTCGTCGCGGCCGCGGCGGTCGTCGTCGTCGTTCTGCTCGGCGGTGCCGTCGGAGCGTCGGCGGCAGTGACCGCGCAACTGTCGGTACTTGCCGTGCTCGCGGTCGCCATTGTCGGCGCTACCCGTTTCCTGCGTACTCCGCCCGAGATCGAGGCGTGGCGCCAGGACGCGGAGGCCGAACGCAGCACCGCCCGCGCGCTCGACCGCCTGATCCGAGCGGGCTACACGGTGCTGCACGACCGGGCCCTCGCGGACTCGGCGGGCAACGTCGACCATCTCGTGATCGGCCCGTCCGGCGCCTGGGTGATCGAGACCGATGCCCATGAGGGGCCGGTGCGACAGAACTCCGCGGGTGTCTGGGCCGCCAAGGTGCCGCTGCGCGCGATGCTCGGGCTCGTCGCCTGGATGGGCGAGGAGGCCACCGCGCAGCTGCTCGCCGAGCTGCCGGGCGGCTGGCAGCTCGAGGTTCAACCGGTCGTCGCCTTCGCCCGCGCCGAGGTTCCCGCCGGTCTCGCCCTGGTCGAGGGCGTGCTGCTGCTGCCCGCCGCCGGCGTCGCCGACTACGTCCTGTCCGCCGGCGTTGTGCTGCGGCCGATCGACGTCGCGATGCTCGTCGACGTCGCCGAGCGGGCCTTCCCCGCCTACGAGGTGGCCGGCCCGCCGCCGTCCTGGCCGGCCCGCTCCCGGCTGCGGGGCCTGCTGCGCCGCTGAGTCGCCGCACCCGACCGGCACAGCCCGTGGATTCACGTGGATCAAAGCGGTCGCCGGCGGGTCCGCAGCCTGTCGGACAGCCTGTCCACACCGGGATACCGTGTTACTGATCCAGCCGTCGCGGGCTGGACCACCGCGGACGCGAACGCCGATGCGCGCGTCGAGATGAGGGAGTCGACATGGCCCGCAAGATGACCGTGCTGGCGCTGCTGGCGGGTGCGGGAGCGGCCGTCACCGCCGTCCGGCGGCGGGCTCGCGGCGGCGAGGAGATCGACCTCTGGCGCGAGGCGACCTCCACCACCGACACCCTGTCCGGCCAGCGCTGAGCCTGGCCCGGCCGCGCTGACGAGGCCGAAAGCCGGCTGACGCGGCGCCCGGGATCGGGCACCATGAACGTCATGCTGCCCCGGGAGATCCTGATAAGCCCGGGGTTCGTGCTGCCCGCCACCGAGCTGCAGTGGCGGTACTCCCGTTCGTCCGGTCCGGGCGGGCAGGGGGTGAACACCGCCGACTCGCGGGTGGAGCTGTCCTTCGACCTCGCCGGTTCACCGACGCTGTCGGAGGTGCTGCGGGAGCGGGCGACGACCCGTCTCGCCGGCCGGCTCCACGGCGGCGTGCTCACCATCGTCGCGAGCGAGCACCGTTCCCAGCTGCGTAACCGCGAGGCCGCGCTCGAACGGCTGGTGGACACGCTGCGGACCGCCACCACCCGCCCGCCGCGGGCCAGGCGGGCGACCAAGCCGTCCCGGGGATCCGTCGAACGTCGCCTGCAGTCGAAGAAACGCCGCTCCACGACGAAGCGCAATCGGCGCTCCGGGCCGGGCGACGAGTAGACGCGTGCTGGCCGCGGTCAGGGCGAGCCGGTCGGCGTCCGACGTTCGGAGTTAGACGGTTCGGCGGTTCGGTGTTCGGCGGTTCGGTGTTCGGCGGTTCGGAATTCGGCGGCTTGGCGGCTTGGCGGCTTGGCGTTCGACGGTTCGGCGTCCGACAGGTCAGAGCTCGACGATGCCGATGTCGGCGACCAGGGTGCCGACCAGCCCCGCCGGTGCCGCCAGGCGCAGCTCGACGTGCGTGTCGGGCGCCAGGTCCTGGATGACGCGCAGCGGGACGTGCACGGAGGCGCGGGCGCCAATCGGGAAATAGCGCATTGGTGTGCCGTTGCGCGCCAGGATCGCGCAGACGAGTTCGTCGGTGGAGTTTCCGCCGCGGAAGTACAGCGGCTGCGCGGTGATGCCCGCCGGGACGACATAGCTGAACTGCTCCCCCAGCGAGAACGGCGCGTCCAGGCCGCGGCCCTCGAACGGGACGATTCCCTGCAGGAAGCGAGGAGTCGTGAACATCCGCCCGCCCTTCCGCCCGTGCCCGGTGACACCCGTGACCTCAGCCTAGGCCACCCCGGCGGCGACGTTACGATCATCGTCCGCGCCGGGTGGATCAAATCGGCGGGAACCGTGCCGCCCGCGCCGGACCATCGCCCCGGTCGGCGATTTCCCCTGGCATTGCGCGGCCGCAGGGTGCACCGTGGCGTTATGGCCGCCCCACCCGCATCCCGTTCCGTCGACGCCACCGATGCGCGACCGGCCCAGGAGACCGGCCTCGAGCCCGCGAATGCCGCCGCGATGCCCGGGCGCGTACTGTCCGGTTCCGGCTACCTGCCCTCGGTCATCCCGCACGACCTCCTCGCCGGGGTCGCCGCCGCCCACCGCCGGCTGCTCGACGTGGTCGGCGGCGTCCACGACGACGTGCTGCGCCGCCCCTGCGGCCTGCCCGGCTGGAGCGTCGCCCACCTGCTCACCCATCTTGCCCGCAACGCTGACAGCCACCGGGGCATGTTCGAGGCCGCGTCCCGCGGCGAGGTCCGCAAGCAGTACCCCGGCGGCCAGCAGCAGCGCGACGACGACATCGCCGCCGGTCAGGACGTGACCGCCGCAGCCGCACGCGCCGAGCTCACCGACGCCGTCACCCGTCTGGAACGGTCCTGGGACACGACCCCCGTCGACGCCTGGCGCACCGGCCGCGGCTGGGTCAGCTCGTATGGCGACACCGCCCTCGCGGATCTGGTGTTCCTGCGCTGGCGCGAGGTAGAGATCCACCTCGTCGACCTCGACCTCGACGATCTGGGCGGTCCGCGCTGGGCGGACCTCGGGCGCGCGTACGTCGAGGTCGAATGGGCGTGGACGGTGCGCGGGCTGCCGGCGCGGGTGCCCGCCGACGTCACCCTGCTGCTCGCGCCCGGAGACCGGCCGTCGACCGCGGTGGGCCGCGGTGACCAACTGGTCGTCGTTGACGTCCCGACGCTGCCCGCGCTGGCCTGGCTGACCGGCCGGGAGCCGGGTGCGCCAGGCTGGCCGGACCTCGGCCCCTGGTCGTAACGCAGGCCGCAACCGCTTCGGCATCCGCGCCTCGGCGCTGGTCCGTGACGATCTCCAGTCGGGAACGGTGTCGCGACTGTGTCGTTCCCGACTGTGTCGTTCCCGACTGTGCCGTTGCCGACTGTGCCGTTGCCGACTGTGCCGTTGCCGACTGTGCCGTTGCCGACTGCGGCCAACCGGCTGCTCTCGGCTTGCCCGCCCGACGCGGGGAATCCGGCAGGGGCGAGAATGCATGCCGTGTCGGACATGACGGACAGCCGGGGTGAGGTTCCTCAAGGCGGCCGCGATCGGATCGCCAGATGATCACGATGGCGCTGTTCAACAACAAGGGCGGCGTAGGCAAGACGACCCTCTGCTACCACCTGGCGCACATGCTCCAGCGGATGGGCCACCGGATCCTCGCCGTCGACCTCGACCCACAGGCCAACCTCACCGCCCAGTTCCTCGACGAGGACGAGCTGACGATGCTCTGGGGCGAACCGGAGGACACCTCGTCGTCCGCCCCGAAGCCGTTCGATCTCGACGCGCGGGTCTCGCGGACCAGCCCCGACACCGGCACGATGGCCTCTGCGATCGCACCAATCATGGAGGGCGTCGGCGACGTCGACCTGTGCGCACCGGTGACCATCGAGGACGGCCTGTGGCTGCTGCCCGGCGACGTCGAACTCAGCACGTTCGAGGACCGATTGTCCGCTGCCTGGCCGAACAGCTTCCTCGGCAAGGACATCGCCGCCCTGCGCACCACGACCGCGCTCCATCGCGTGATCGAGAACGGCGCCCGCTCCGTCGGTGCCGAGATCGTCCTGATCGACGTCGGCCCGAACCTCGGCGCGATCAACCGGGCGTCGCTGCTGTCCGCCGACACGGTGCTCATGCCGATCGCCGCCGATCTGTTCTCCCTGCGCGGCCTGCGCAACCTCGGCCCGACCCTGCGCGACTGGCGTTCGACCTGGCAGGGCACCGTCCTGCCGAAGGTCCCCGACCGCATTCCCGCGCCTCGCGGCCTGATGATGCCGATCGGTTACATCGTCATGCAGCCCCCCGCTCGCGCCGATCGCCCGGCCAAGGCCCACGACCGCTGGCTCGACCGCATCCCCGAGGTCTTCGCGACCTCGGTCCTGGGCTCCGGCAACCCCGGCTCCCACGACCGCTCTTTCGAGATCGCGACCCTGCGTAATTACGCCAACCTGATCCCGCTGGCCCACGACGCCCGCAAGCCCATGTTCGAACTCCGCGCCGGCGACGGCGCTCTGGGCGGCACCCAGACCGCCGTCCGCCGCTGCTACAGCGACTTCCGCGACCTGGCGCTGAAGGTCCGCGAGCGCCTCGCCTACATCGACCCGACCCTCCGCCGCCCCTCCTGACACCTGACGGGCGTGCCACCCGACCGGCGTGCCGCTCCACCTTGCGCACGGGCAGACTCTCCGGGCCGCTTCTGCAGGCCTCCTAGCCCGATTTGCCCCTACAAAAGCGGCCCGAACCCGCTCAGCCACACCCGCGTCCGGAGGGCCGCGCCGGCATCCGGACGGCCTCCGCTGCGTTGCGATCGTCCGCGTTCCCGCCGCTGGCGGGATGTCGTACGCTAGGACCGCGCTCCGCCGCAGCGTGACCGGCCTGCGGGCTGGCCCTCGCCAGGGCGGTGCGTCCCGAGGGGACGTAGCTCAATTGGCAGAGCACTGCCTTTGCAAGGCAGGGGTTAGGGGTTCGATTCCCCTCGTCTCCACTCGCTGGATTCCGCTGTCCGTCGCCCTTCGGGCGCTTTCCAGCAGCCGCGATGCTGGCCGGGGGACGACCCCCGCACCTCCGGCGATGCGCTGACGGACAGGGCGTCGCGACCCGCTGTAGCTTTCCTGCCTCGCGTGCCGGGCGGCGGAGTCGCCGGCCGCCACGCCCGCGACAACCAAGCTCGGTCAGCGTCACGCGGGCCTTCAGCGCTGGCGCAGCGGCTTACCGTGTTGCCTGGCGGAAGCGGGTTGGGCTGGTCAGGACGTTGTCCGGCTCACCCGAACCAGGAGATGGTGGAAGCCGGCGAAGCCGCCGAACAGGCCGCTGATCTCCTTCACCTCGACGCGGCTGAGGGCATCGGGGTGCGGTGGCTCGCCGGCGGACGGCAGGTTCGCCAGGGCCTTGGCGAACGCGTCGTCAAAGCTGAGCGTGGGAGAGAGCCCGACGGCCTCGTCCGCCGGGGACGACGCCGCAGTCGACGTGCCGCTGCCGGACGTGGAACGGCCGGAGTTGCCGCTGGCAGAGACGTCGCGCTCGGATGTGCCGCGGACGGCGGCCGCATAGCCGGCGAGCTCGGGTCCACAGGGCTCGATCTGGACACGGTCTGTACCGTCGGTGTGGATGACCGTGATCGTGTTCTGGTCCTCGGGAAAGCGGACCGCCTCCGCATACCGGTACGGCGTGACGATCTGCGGAAAGATGCCGGGCCGCGCGTAGCATCGGAGTTCGAACTCCGCCGGAAAGATCCGCAGTGGGCTCGGCGTGATGTCGACGTTGAACCCGGGAGTGGGTAGATCGCCCTCGGCGACCAGCAGCACATAATGGCTCTCGCGGAAGGCGCGGATCCGCTTGCGGCTCGCCAGTACTGAGTGACTCATGGTTCCTCCTGTTTGCTCGCACCAATCTCTGCTCTCACCACAGTCCTCGGGTGGGTGGGGCGGAAGCGCGGAGAAGACCCGGCGGGTCTGCCCGACCATGGCGGCGCGTTTATTTTTCCACCGCCGGCACCAGATGGGCAATGTCGGTAAGCGGACAGAAAGTGTCCGGCCATAAATTCGGTGAGATCCGTAAGCGGAGCCCGATTGTGATTCTTCGCGGATGACACGAGCTTCCACGCAGCACCGTTTTCTGGCTGTTCACGCTTATACCGACCAGTCGTGGGGGTGGATTCGACGCGGGTGCCGGGGGTGCCAGCCGGGCCGCACGATGACAGGAACAAGCCCGCTGACGTACCAGAAGGCAGCGGAACTCGCCAGGAACTGGGAGCCCCAGCCGGAAGGGCGGCCGGCCGATGGGCGGGATGGTCCGCGCGTTGACCGGGCCGGCCGCCGAACGGCCGGATGGAGCACCGGGTGGAAATCGGCCGAAGCTTCAGGGCCATGTGCCCGCATGGTCCCCACGGCGCCGCCGGGCAACGGCAGCGGACACCGCCCCGGCCGCCAATGATGATCGTCGTTGCCCTGGCTGTCGTTCCTCCGCGGCTCCCAACCGGCGGCGTCGAGTTGGGCGATCAGGCTGGATCGATCAGGCCGGAGCCAAGTGGCGTGGGGCCGGACGCGACGAACGTTGCCACCCCGCCGACGAGTTCCACCCGGTGGTGCGTGAAAGCCGTGCCGAGTACTCGGTCCAGGGCTTCCGCGTGGTCGGCGACATTGTGAAAGACGCCCTTCCGATTGTAGAAGGCGAGCAGCCTTCGGGCCGGCCTGGACACCGTGGCCGCGGTGGCGAGGATGGTCGAGCCGAACAGCACCGCGTCGGGTGCCATGGTCGGCCGGATCGATGCCAGCAGCTGGCCCGCCTTGGTCTCAAGGTCACCGGGCAGGCAGTGCAGCAGGTAGTTCACACCGACGGAGTCGAACGGCGCGCCGGGTAGCTTCCCCACCGGTTCGAGTGCGTTGCGGACCGCGGTTCGCGGAGCGAACCGGCAGGCCGGCCCCGAACCCGAGTGCCTCCGACCGCGGCGAGTCGATGTCCACCGCCGGGATGAGCTGCTGGTGTGCGTGTAATCGTGTGCTGCGCCGGGTGCGGCGATCGCGGCGATATCTCCGTCGTCGGAGTCGATGGCCTGATGTAGTTGGCCGCCGAGGGCGGCGGCATAGCGGGCGACCACCTCCTGGCCGGAAGGTGAACCCCGCTCGATCTGTGAGATCCGGCCCTTGGTTACCCCCATCCGTTCCGCCACCTGCTCTTGGGTCAGTCCTCGCGCGCGGCGCACCTCGGCTGCCGGCGTCGAGCCGGCGGGCTTGCGGCTGACGTCGGGTGAGGTCGCATGCTGGCGGTATGGGGTTTGAGTAGGTGTGGAAGGTTGGGCCGCTCGCGGAGGCGAGTGGGCTGACCGTGCGGACGTCGCATCACTGGGATCAGATCGGGTTGCTCAGGCCGTCGGGTCGGACGGGCGCTGGGCATCGGGAGTACACCGAGCAGGACGTGGTGCGGACGATCCGCCTGGCCGCCGACTCGACTACCGGCTCACCGTCCTCGCCGATGCCTGCGCCGACCTGGACGAAGAGGTGCACCGCGTCCTGACCGAGAAGGTCTTCCCGCGTCAGGCGACCGTCACCACGGCCGACGAGTGGATCAAAACGATCTGAGTGGAGGGAGAAGGGGAAATGACGAGAGGGAGGCACGGCCACTCTGCCGCACCTCCCTCGGTCTGGCGGGCGCCAGGCAGGACTCAGGCGACGAACGCCGTCGTCTCGCCCGGTTGTCCGCTGGTGCGGATGAACGGGGCGGCCAGTGCGCCGAGCAGGGTCACGATCGCGCCGACCAGGAGCGCGACGTGCAGTCCGGACATGAACGCGGCGTGGGCGCCGGCGGTCAGCGCCTCGCTGACCTGGGCGGACGTCCCGGGCGGGATCGGCGCGAGACCCTGGCTCACGGTCTCGGCGTTGCGGCTCAGCGTCTCGGCCGCGCTGGCGGGAGCGCCGGCGTTCACGACCTTGTCGACGAGGACGCCGTCGATGCGGGCGGCCAGGATCGAGCCGAGGACCGACGTGCCGATCGCGCCGCCGAGCTGCATCGCGGTGCTCTGCAGCCCACCGGCGACGCCGGAGAGCTCCAGCGGTGCGTTGCCGACGATCGCCTCCGCCGAGGCCATCGCGACGAACGCGACGCCGACACCGAGGGCGAGCAGCGACGGCCACAGGTGCACGTAGGACGAGTCGGTGCCGAGCTGCGTCAGCAGGAACAGCGCTATCGAAGTAAGGAACAGCCCGATCCCGATCGGGACACGCGGGCCGAACCGGGTGGTCAGCGTGGCCGCGAGCGGGCTGCCGAACATGAACACCACGGTGAGGGGGAGCATCCGCGCGCCGGTGGCGACCGCCGAGTAGCCGTGGACGTTCTGCAGGTACAGCGTGATGAAGAACATCACGCCGAACATCGCGAAGAAGTTCACCAGGACCAGGACCGTGCCGACGGACACCGACGCGTCGCGGAACAATGCCATCGGCAGCAGCGGCTCACGCACCTTCAGCTCAACGGCGACGAACGCCGCCAGCAGCACGATGGAACCGCCGAGTAATCCGAAGGTGTTCGCGCTGCTCCAGCCCCACGTCTGCGCCTTGACCACGCCGAAGACGAGAGCGAACAGGCCGCCGGAGAGCAGCGCCAGGCCAAGCGGGTCGAACCGCTGGTCAGGCCGCGTGTCCCGGCTTTCCCGCACGACCGCGAAGCCGACGATCAACGCGATCAGACCGACGGGAACGTTGATGTAGAACACCGACTCCCAGCTGACGTGCTCCACCAGCAGGCCGCCGACGATCGGGCCGGCGGCGAGCGAGATCGCCGAACTCGCGCCCCAGATGCCGATGGCGGCGTTCAGCTTCTCGGCCGGGAACACCGAGCGCAGCAACGCCAGCGTGTTCGGCATCAGCAGCGCACCGAACACACCCTGCAGCGCCCGCCACAGGATGACCTGGCCGATGCTGCCGGACAGACCGACCATGAGCGACGTGAGCGCGAAACCGCCGATGCCGGTGAGAAAGACCTTCTTGCGGCCGAGCCGGTCGCCTAGCTTGCCGCCGACGACGAGCAGCACCGCGAGCGCGAGCAGATACGCGTTGGTCACCCACTGCAGGCTTTCGAGGCTCGCGCCGAGGTCGCGGGCGATGAACGGGTTGGCGATCGAGACAACCGTGCCGTCCAGGCCGACCATGACCACGCCGAGTGCGACGCTGACCAGCGTGAGCCACGGGTTGGCCTGAAGCCGGGCCAGCGGACCTTCGCGCGGCCGTTCGTGCTTCGGAGACGAGGACGGCGCGGCGGTGACGGGGGATGATGCGGCCACAGGGACCTCCGATGGATAGAAGGGCCTGGTCCCAGTCTCGGTACTCCCCGTCGAAATGGCAACCGTGTGCCATTTAACATTTATCTGCCATGAGGCTACGCTGGGAGGTCGGGAGGCATCGATGGGCTTGCGGGAACGGAAGAAGGAACAGACGCGCAGGGCGCTGGCCAGCGCAGCCACGCAGCTGTTCACTGAGCGTGGGTATGAGGCTACGACGGTTGAGGACATCGCCGCCGCTGCCGAGGTGTCCCCCCGTACCTTTTTTCGGTACTACCCGGCCAAAGAGGACGTCGTTTCCCAGATCTTTCGTTCGTCCGGGTTCGACAGCCTCGTCGACGCCCGCCCGGCCGACGAACCCGTAGCCGAGACGCTGCGCGCGGCCGCCTTCTCGCTGCTGCGGGTGTGCGCCGAGGCGCCAGCACCGGCGCTGGCCGTGCTGCGCATGGTCGACACCCGGCCCGAGCTGCGGGTCCGCCTCGCCGAAGTTCAGTGGGAACGGTCCGAGGCGCTGACGACACTGGTCACCGCCCGCCTCGGCGCCGAGCCGGACAGTCCGCTCCCCGGCCTGCTGGCCAGCTGGACGCTCGCCACCGTCGACACCGTCCTCGCGCACTGGCACAACACCGGCGGACGTCTCGACCTGCTCGACCTCGCCGCTGATGCCTTCGACCGGCTCCAGCCGGCCCTGCGTGCCGCGGCCGAGAGCGACTATTCCGCCGCCCACCCGCGCCGACCGAGTGCCGAGCTGGCCAGCTGAGAAGATCCCGCTCGGCCACGTTGATCAGGTGTGTCGCGTTGAGCAGGTATGGCCACTGACGGAGACGGCCACCCGACGCTGAGGAGACTGACGTCGTGACGGAGCCAGCTTGTTCGCCCGCACAGACCGTCGCCGCCTGGCGGGCCGCCGCGGAGTCCGGCGACGCCGACGCGGCGGCAGCCCTGCTCGCCCCCGACGTCACGGTGATCTCGCCGCTGACCGCGAAGTTCCGGTTCGAGGGCCGGGCGCAGGCCCACGACATGCTGAGCGCGGCCTTCGAGGTGATCAGTGACCTGCGCTGCCACACCGAGGTCGGTGCGGGCCCGACGCGGGCGCTGTTCTACTACGGCCGGGCCGGCACGGTGAGCTTCGAGGAGGCCCAGCTCCTGCGCCTCGACGAGAACGGGTTCATCCGCGAGCTGACGTTTTTCGGCCGTCCGTTGCCCGGGCTGACGGCGGTCATGACCGCCATCGGCCCCGCCCTGCTGCGCCGGCAGAAGCGGTCCTCGATGGCCCGGCTGATCAGTGTCGTGACCGCTCCGCTGCACGCGATGACCCGCTTCGGCGACGAGCGGGTGGTCCCGCTCGCCGATCCGTCGCGCGCGCCCCATCCCGCCGGGGCACAGCCCGGCCGGGCACAGCCCGGCCGGACACAGCCCGGCCGGACACAGCCCGACCAGAAGTAGCCGATCAGCCGGAGCGGCTCAGGCGCTGTCCGCGTCCGGTGTCGCGGCGGCGGCGTCCGGGTGCTGGGTCTGCGCCCCGGCGGTCAGGTGGGTGCCCTCGAGGTCGAGGTCGGGCAGGATCCGGTCGAGGCGGGCGGGCAGTGCCCAGGACCGGTGGCCGCAGATCTTCAGGATCGCGGGGACGAGGGTCATCCGGACGAGGAACGCGTCGACGGCGACGCCGACCGCCAGCGCCAGGCCGATTGACTTGATGACCGCGTCGTCGCCGAAGATGAAGCTGCCGAACACCGAGATCATGATGAGCCCGGCGGCGGTGATGACCCGGGCGGTCGTCGCCATGCCAGCGGTGATGGCCTCGCTCGGGTCGTGATGGTCGACGTAGTGCTCGCGGATGCGGGAAACGAGGAAGACCTCGTAGTCCATCGCGAGTCCGAACAGGATGCCGATGAGCAGGACCGGCAGGAAGCTCACGAGCGGGCCGGCGGTCTCAACGTTGAACAGGCCGCCGAGATGGCCCTGCTGGAACACGAACACCGTGATGCCCAGCGACGCCGCGATCGAGAACAGGAAGCCGACGACCGCCTTGAGCGGCACGAGCAGCGACCGGAACACGACCATGAGCAGGACCAGCGCCAAGCCGATGATGAGCACGAGGAACAGTGGGAGCGCGCTCGCGAGCTTGTCGGAGACGTCGATGTTCGACGCCGTGGTGCCGGTGACGTAGGCCTGCACGCCCTGCTCGGCGCGGAACTGCGCGGCGGCGGTGCGGATCTGTCCGACGAGGGTCTTCGTCCCCTCGGAGGAGGGGCCCGAGCGGGGGGTGACCTGGAGGATCGCGACGTCGCCGGCCTTGTTCGCGACAGGCTTGCCGACGGCGGCGACGTCGGGTGCCACCGCGAGATCACCGGCGCTCCGCCCGGCGAGCGCGGCGGCGTCCGTGTGTCCGGGGGTCGACACGACCAGCGTCAGCGGACCGTTGAAGCCGGGCCCGAAGCCCTGGGTGAGCAGGTCGTAGGCGCGCCGCTCGGTGGTGGAGCTCGGCTTGCTGGAGTCGTCCGGCAGGCCGAGCTTCAGGCTGGTCGCCGGCAGGGCGAGCACGACGGTGGCCGCGACGCAGACCAGCACGGTCAGCCATGGCTTCGCGGTGACGATGCCCGACCAGCGCCGGCCGAAGTTCATCCGGTCGCCGCTGGTCGCGGCCGTGACCCGGCGGGAGAGGAATCCGACGCGCCCGGCGTTCACCCGGGTGCCCAGCGCCGCGAGCACGGCGGGCACGAAGGTCACCGCGATCACCACCACGATCGCGACGGTGGCCGCCGCGGCCAGGCCCATCACGGTGAGGAACGGGATACCGACGACGGACAGCGCGGCCAGGGCGATCACCACGGTGAGGCCGGCGAACACCACCGCGCCGCCGGCGGTGGCGGTGGCCAGGGCGATCGAGTCGTCCACCGCCATGCCGTCGGCGAGGTTCTGGCGATGCCGCGACAGGATGAACAGCGAGTAGTCGATACCGACGGCGAGGCCGAGCATGAGGGCCAGGGTTGGCGCCGTCGAGCTCAGCGAGACGACGCCGGAGAGTGCCTGGATGCCCAGCAGCCCGAGCCCGACACCGACCAGTGCGGTGATCATCGGCAGGCCGGCGGACACCAGCGAGCCGAAGGTGATCGCCAGCACGACGAAGGCGATGAGCACGCCGTAGACCTCGGTGTTGCCCTCGGCGCTGGTGGTGGCGACGACCCCGCCGGAGAACTCGACCTGCAGCCCGGCGGCGCGCATCTCGGCGGCGATGGCGCGCAGAGCGTCCTTCGAGGCGTCGCTCACCTTGTCGACGGGCACGGCGTACGTGATGTCGCCGAACGCGATCCGGCCGTCCTTGCTGATCGTGGCCTTCGCGGGGGTGACGGCGCCGACGACCTGAGGGGCCTTGGCGACCTGGGCGAGGGCGCGCTCCTGGACCGCCTTGTACTGCGGCTCGGACAGCTTGTGGCCGGCGGGGGCCGCGACGACGACCCGGGCGGCCGCGCCGCCGGTGCCGGGGAACTTCTCGTCCAGCAGGTCGATCGCGCGTTGCGACTCGGTGCCGGGGATCTGGAAGGCGCTGCTCGTGGGCCCGGAGAAGGCCGCAGCGCACACTCCGATCAGGGCCAGGACGACCACCCAGCCGGTGATGACGAACCACCGCCGCCGTATCGCGAACCGACCCAGTTGATGCAGTAGGGCTCCCACGGGCCCACCTCCTTCAGTTTCTCCAGCCGTTAACCGGCTGGCACCAGGCCGTGAGAGGCACGACCGTTGTCGGACATTTCCTGTCCGGGCGACCTGCGGCCAACCCCTGCGGCTGCGCTTCCGCGCGACATGTCAGGTGAGGTTGAGAACACGCCGCGCGCCGGCGGCCAGTTCGCGGCGCACCAGCTCGGTTGGCTGGTCCGTCGCGCCGGCGGCGCCAAGGGTGATCGCGCCCAGCGCCATCCAGGCCCGTAATCGGGCCTGTGGTTCGGTCGACCGGCCGGCGAGGCAGCTCAGGATGGGTTCCGGCTCCTGCGTGCCGCCGCCGCTCCCACGGGCGGCGCTGACGTCGGCGACCTCGGCGAGCAGCAGCTGGATCTCGCGGCGGAAACGCAGGACCAGGTCGACCAGACCCTCGACCGCCCGCGCCGCGACCCGGTCAGCGGGCTCGTCCCGCAGGCGGTCGGTCAGCTCGGTCATCCCGGCGGTGCTGGGAGCCAGCAGCTCGACCAGAATCGCTTCCTTGCTGGCGAAGTGGTACAGCAGCGAGGCCTTCGAACATCCGACCTCCCGCGCGATGTCCTGTAGCGACGTTCCCCGGAAGCCGCGCTGGGAGAACAGGCACAGCGCGGCGTCGAGGAGCTGCTGGCGTAGCGGGGCGGCGGACCGGGTCATGCGGCCCAGACTAACTGGCCGATCGGTCAGGACTGTCCGATCGGACAGGAAAGTAGCTCTCGTCACAGATTGCTACCGCTGGGGTCCGGTGTAGGCCGCGTGGTCCCTCGCCATCGACAAGGCGGGCGCGACACGCGCTAGAAGGACCAGAGTGATCCCTCTGCCACGCAGACATCGGAAACACCGGACGCATCGGGCGACACGGTCGGTGAAGGGCGCTGCCCGCGGAGATTGATCCGCCCGAGCAAGGGGGGTGGGCAGCGCACCGTTCAGACCGAACGGGTGGTGCGGTGGTCGCTCGATGACCGGCGAGTGTCATCGAGCGTGGCCAGAAGGCCGTGGTGCTAGATGGGCCGGGCGCAGTCCCGGCATCGGTCGTTGAGGATCGACAGGAGCTCGACGGCCTTGAGAGAGGCATCGCGCACCTTGGCGAGGTCCTGCGACGAGTTCAGCCGGACCAGCGCGCTCTCCGCGCCGTCCGAGGCGCCCTCACGAACCGCTTCGACGATCTCGGCCGCGGGGGTGCCGTACTGGAAGAGGAGAATCTCCTTGTCCTGATAGGCGGGCAGCTCAACCGGCAGGTGCCCCAGGCCGATACCGGCGAGGTTGCGGCTGAGGATCTGCCTTACGTTCGTGCCGAGTCGGCCGTAGCCACCGATCTCCCGCAGCATGCCCATGGTGGTCCTGAAGACTCCGTTGTTCCCCACCACGGCCGACCGCAGGTCCTCCCAGCTTCCGGGAGCGTCGGTTGGCACACCGATGATCTGCGCCTCAGACATCTCTACGCTCCCAGCTGGCAACCGAGGTTCCCCGTGTACTCGTGCACCGACACGCCCAGCTCCTTCCGCTCTCCCGGGCGGGAAAGCCCTGCGTTCCGCCGGCACCGGCGCGGCCCGACAGTACCGGCGTGACCAGGTTTCTTTTTCTTATCCATAAGAATATCCCAGGCGCTAGGACAGGTCCAACCCAGCAGCAAGAAGGAGGGTTTCGGAACCGTTAACCCTCGCTGCACAGGACGATGATGACGCCGTCCGGCCGTGCTGATTAGTGCGTACTCCGCACCGCCGGCGCGCGGGCGAGTGCGGGGGCCGATGAGCACGTTTCCGCAACACTTGAATAGCGAAAAAGGGGCCGACTTGCCGTCGCCTCGGTCCTACCGGCAGCTGACCGGTCGGGCGCGGCCGCCGGACCTGCCAGTTTCGACCGCGACTGGCCCCGACGCCCGGTGAGCGGCGCGACCACGTGGCCCCCAGCCGCTGCCCAGACGCACCCCAGCCAGGTGCGGGGAGCCACGCACGGGGGCGCCACCGGCGGCTCCGGAGTGGTCCTCGAAGAAAAACTTATCCTTGAACTTATCCTTCGAGATATCGTCACCAATAACGTGGCCGCATATCTTCCGCTCATCTGCGAAGAATACCTGTTAACCGCGAAGTTACCCGCGCTTGCCAGTCCGAAATAATCGGCTCCTAGTCTGATTCATGTCGCCGCCGAACAAACGGTGAACCACAGTTCGCGGCGCAGCCCATGGTCTTCAGTACCGGAGCGACGGCTGGTGATGACAGTGCGAGACAGCAGTTTTCCCAGCTCATCCGCCACGACGATGCGAGCGGACGCGGCGATCAGATTCTGTGACACCACGCTCCGCGACGGCGAGCAGGCGCCTGGTGTCGCATTCACCGCGGCCGAGAAACTCGCCATCGCCGCCGCCCTGGACGCCATCGGGGTGCACCAGATCGAGGCCGGTATCCCGGCGATGGGTGTCACCGAACGGGACGTGTTGCGGGAGATCCTCGCGACCGCCCCGCGGGCGGAGATCGTGGGCTGGTGCCGGGCCGACCACCGCGACGTCGAGGCCGCGGCGAGTTGCGGCATCGTCACCGCGCACCTGACCATCCCGGTTTCCGACTTGCACCTGAAGAGCAAGTTGGAGCGGGACCGGGCCTGGGCGCGGCGCCGGGTCAGCGACTGCGTCAAGGACGCGACGGACCGCGGCATGCGGGTCAGCGTCGGCATGGAGGACGCCTCCCGCGCCGACGACGGCTTCGTCACGGACCTGGCCGGCGAACTGCGGGAACTGGGCGTCACCAGGTTGCGCTGGGCCGACACCGTCGGACTGCTCGACCCGGTGAGCGCGTATGACCGGCTGGGGCGACTGGTCAGGGCGGTCCCGGGGCCGTGGGAGATCCACGCCCACGACGACTTCGGCCTGGCGACGGCCAACACCATCGCCGCCGTCCAGGCGGGGTTCACCTGGGTCAGCACCACCGTGCTGGGCCTGGGCGAACGCGCCGGGAACGCTCCGATCGAAGAGGTCGCGATGGCGCTTCGGCACCTGCTGAAGCTCCCGGTCGACCTCGACACGACCTCGTTCCGCACGCTGGCGCGGCTGGTGTCGCGGGCCGCGGGCCGGCCGCTGCCCGCCGGTAAGGCGGTTGTCGGGGAGTCGGTGTTCGCGCACGAGTCCGGCATTCACGTGCACGGGATCCTGCGTCACCCGGCGACCTACGAGCCGTTCGACCCGGCCGAGGTGGGCGGGCGGCGCCGGCTCACCGTCGGCAAGCACAGCGGGCGGGCCAGTGTTCGCCACGCGCTGGAGCAGTGCGGCATCGAGGCCGACGAAAGCGAGCTCGAACCGCTCGTCGAGCAGGTTCGGATCGCCGCGACAAAGCACAAGCGCGGTCTGGGCAGCCGCGACTTCCACGAGCTTCTCGGGCGGGTCGAGATGCCGGCCCCCCGAGCGGGGATCCCGACGAGCGAAGAGCCGGTCTGACCGACCGCGCACTCGCGCCGACGGATTCAGCACGACCAGCACAACGGTAGTGCCGACGTCCCGGTCCAAACGACCGGCGGCACGTCCGGCACCCCGCGGACACGACTGCGCGCGGCCCGCCCGACCGGCGGGGCCACGCCTGCGGATCCGCGAGCCGGGCAACCGTACCAAGGAGGAGCACCGAATGCGCCAGATCGCCTTCTACGGCAAGGGTGGTATTGGCAAGTCCACCACCCAGCAGAACACCATGGCGGCCATGGCCGAGATGGGTCAGCGGGTCATGATCGTTGGCTGTGACCCCAAGGCCGACTCGACCCGCCTGATCCTGCACGCGAAGGCGCAGACCTCCGTCATCCAGCTCGCGGCCGAGAAGGGTTCCGTCGAGGACCTGGAGCTCGACGAGGTGCTGGTCGAGGGTCAGTGGGGCATCAAGTGCGTGGAGTCCGGTGGCCCGGAGCCGGGTGTGGGCTGCGCGGGCCGTGGCGTCATCACCTCCATCACGTACCTGGAGGAGGCCGGCGCCTACGAGAACCTGGACTTCGTGACCTACGACGTCCTTGGTGACGTTGTGTGTGGTGGCTTCGCGATGCCGATCCGCCAGGGCAAGGCGCAGGAGATCTACATCGTCACCTCCGGCGAGATGATGGCGATGTACGCGGCGAACAACATCGCCCGAGGCATCCTCAAGTACGCGCACTCCGGCGGTGTCCGCCTCGGTGGGCTCATCTGCAACAGCCGTAACACCGACCGCGAGGACGAGCTGATCATGGAGCTCGCCCGCCGTCTCAACACCCAGATGATCCACTTCATCCCGCGTAACAACGTCGTGCAGCACGCCGAGCTGCGCCGGATGACGGTCATCGAGTACGACCCCACGAACAGCCAGGCCGACCAGTACCGCGAGCTGGCCAACAAGATCGTCAACAACGACATGAAGACGATTCCGACCCCGATCACCATGGACGAGCTCGAGGAGCTCCTGATCGACTTCGGGATCATGGCGCAGGAGGACGAGACCGTGATCGGCAAGGCTGCCGCCGTCGCCTGACAGTCCCAACCACCTGCTCCGACACCGAGGATGAGGTCCTGACCATGACGACGACCCCGGCACCCGAGAGGGCCGAGACCGAGGCGATGATCGCCGAGGTTCTGTCCCAGTACCCCGCGAAGGCAGCCAAGTTCCGGGCCAAGCACATCAAGTCCAACGACCCCGAGGGGTCGAAGGAGTGCGAGGTCAAGTCCAACATCAAGTCCCGCCCTGGGGTCATGACGATCCGTGGCTGCGCCTACGCCGGTTCCAAGGGTGTGGTGTGGGGCCCGGTGAAGGACATGGTCACCATCAGTCACGGGCCAGTCGGTTGCGGTCAGTACTCCTGGGCCACCCGGCGCAACTATGCCCATGGCCACCTGGGCGTCGACAACTTCACGGCGATGCAGATCACGACCGACTTCCAGGAAAAGGACATCGTCTTCGGCGGTGACACCAAGCTGGAAACGGTCCTGGACGAGATCGTCGGCTTGTTCCCGCTGGCCAAGGGCATCTCGATTCAGTCCGAGTGCCCGATCGGTCTGATCGGCGATGACATCGAGGCCGTCGCCAAGAAGTCCGCGAAGAAGAACGACATCCCGATCATCCCGGTTCGCTGCGAGGGCTTCCGCGGTGTCAGCCAGTCCCTGGGCCACCACATCGCGAACGACGCCGTCCGCGACCACGTGCTCGGCACCGGCAGCGGCACCTTCGAGCAGACCGACTACGACGTCGCGCTGATCGGTGACTACAACATCGGCGGCGACGCCTGGGCGTCGCGGCGGATCCTCGAGGAGATGGGCCTTCGGGTCATCGCCCAGTGGTCCGGCGACGGCACGATCAACGAGATGAAGTCGACGCACCTGTCGAAGCTCAACCTGATCCACTGCTACCGCTCGATGAACTACATCTGCACCACCATGGAGGAGCGCTTCGGCACTCCCTGGACCGAGTTCAACTTCTTCGGCCCGACGAAGATCATCTCTTCCATGCGCAAGATCGCCGAGTTCTTCGACGACGAGATCAAGGCGAAGACCGAGGCGGCGATCGCTCGCTACCAGGTCCGCTTCGACGAGATCACCAAGGCGTTCCGGCCCCGGCTGGAGGGCAAGCGGGTGATGCTCGCCGTCGGTGGCCTGCGCCCCCGCCACACCATCGGCGCGTACGAGGACCTTGGCATGGAGGTCGTCGGTACCGGCTACGAGTTCGCCCACAAGGACGACTACACCCGGACCTACGCCATGCTCAAGGAAGGCACCGTTCTCTACGACGACCCGACCGCGTTCGAGCTCGAGGAGTTCGCCAAGTTCCTCAAGCCGGACCTGATGGGTGCGGGCGTCAAGGAGAAGTACGTCTTCCACAAGATGGGCATCCCCTTCCGGCAGATGCACTCCTGGGACTACTCCGGGCCCTACCACGGCGTGGATGGCTTCGCGGTCTTCGCCCGTGACATGGACATCGCGATCAACAGCCCGGCCTGGGACCTCCTGGAGGCTCCCTGGTCGAAGGCCGGCGAGGTGTCCTGACCCAGCCGTCCACACGGCACTCGGCATGAGCGGCCAGGCGTGAGCCGGCGCTAGCCGAACCGCCGGGCGTGCACCGCCCGGCACCCGCGGTACGCGCGGTTTTCCCAGCACTGGCCGATAGCAGCCGCCAGCGACCAGCGGTGGCTGGCGGCTGCCGGCCAGGCATCAAGAGCCCCGTAGGGGACAGCCCCACAGGGGAGAGGAGGACGTCCGGTGACGACGACCCCGGAGAACAGCAGCGAAGTCCCACTGCGTGTCCTCGACCACAACGACATCTTTCGTGACGAGGTCTACCAGAAGCAGTTCGAGGGCAAGCGCGAGTTCGAGGACGCGGCCCCCAAGGAGGAGGTCCAGCGGGTTCTGGACTGGACTCGTGGGTGGGAGTACCGCGAGAAGAACTTCGCCCGGGAGGGCCTGACCGTCAACCCGGCCAAGGCCTGTCAGCCGCTCGGCGCGGTTCTCGCCGCGCTCGGCTTCGAGGGCACCATGCCGCTGGTCCACGGCTCGCAGGGCTGCGTGGCGTACTTCCGCAGCCACTTCGCCCGGCACTTCAAGGAGCCGGTACCCGCCGCCTCCACCTCGATGACCGAGGACGCCGCCGTGTTCGGCGGGATCAACAACCTCGTCGAGGCGATGGAGAACATCAGCGCCCTCTACAAGCCGAAGCACATCGCGGTCAGCACCACCTGCATGGCCGAGGTCATCGGTGAGGACCTGTTCGCCTACATCGGCGCGGCGCGCGAGCAGGGCGTCATCGCCGAGGACTTCCCGGTGTCGTACGCCCACACCCCGTCCTTCGTAGGCTCGCACATCACCGGCTACGACGTGATGCTCAAGGGCATCCTCGAGATGCTGGCGAAGTCCCCGGACGCGGACGCGTCGAAGGTGACGAAGTCGGACAGGCCCCGGCTGAACGTGATCCCCGGCTTCGACACCTACGTCGGCAACCACCGCGAGTACCGGCGCATCCTCGAGCTCATGGGCGTCGACCCGCTGATCCTGGGCGACCACTCCAGCTCGCTGGACTCCCCGGCCGAGGGCGAGTACTTCCTCTACCCGGGTGGCACCCCGCTCGCGGACGGCGCGCAGGCGAAGTTCAGCCGCGCGAGCCTGATCCTGCAGCAGACCTCGCTGCACCGCACCACCGAGTACATCCAGAAGGACTGGAAGCAGGAGACCGTCGTGCTCGAGACCCCGCTTGGGGTCAAGGGCACCGACGCCTTCCTGACCGAGGTCGCCCGGGTCGCGGAGGTCAGCGTCCCGACCGAGCTCACCGTCGAGCGCGGCCGCCTCGTCGACGCGATCACCGACTCGCACGCCTACGTGCACGGCAAGCGCGTCGCGATCGCTGGCGACCCGGACCTGGTCATCGCGCTGACCCGGTTCGTGCTCGAGCTCGGGATGATCCCCGTGCACATCGTGAGCACGAACGCCGACAGCACGTTCAAGGCCCGCATGGAGAAGGTGCTCTCCGCCAGCAAGTTCGGCTCGGAGGCCACCGTCTGGCCGGAGAAGGACCTCTGGCACCTGCGGTCGCTGGTCTTCACCGAGCCGGTCGACCTGCTCATCGGCAGCATGCAGCTCAAGTACATCTCCCGCGAGGCGAAGGTGCCGCTGGTCCGGGTCGGGTTCCCGATCTTCGACCGGCACCACCTGCACCGCTTCCCGATCATCGGGTACGCGGGCGGGCTGCACCTGCTCACCCAGCTCGTCAACACGATCCTCGACGAGATGGACCGCGAGGCCCCCGACCACAGCTTCGACGCGGTCCGCTGACCCGTCACCTGCTGTAGCCGGGATCGCCACCGGCGTCGCCGCCCGCGGCGACCAGCCGGGGCCAGACGTGGTCGGCCGGTCGCGCCCACCGCGCTCCCTGCGGCCGGCCGACCACTCCCCGCGGGTCGAGACGGGCCAGGACCACCTGCACCGACTCCCCGCTCACGGGCGGGTCGGTCGACTCCCTCCCGGGTCGACCGACCCCCTTGTCCAGCCTCACCCGAGGACCGCCCCCTCCCGAGGATGGCCTATGTCTGCTGCAGACCGTGCCGCGTTGTTCACCGAAACCTCCTGTGACACCAACAGCACCAAGAGCGAGAAGCAGCGCAAGGCCGGTTGCCCCAAGCCCAAGCCGGGTGGTACCTCCGGCGGCTGCACCTTCGACGGCGCGATGATCACCCTGGTGCCGATCGTCGACAGCGCGCACATCGTCCACGGCCCGATCGCCTGCGCCGGCAACTCCTGGGACGGCCGGGGCAGCCTGTCGTCCGGGCCGACGCTGTACCGCCGCGGTTTCACCACCGACATGACCGAGAACGACGTGGTTCTCGGCGGCGAGCAGCGGCTGTTCGACACGATCCTCGACGTCGTCGAGCGCTTCGCGCCCCCGGCGGTCTTCGTCTACACCACCTGCGTCACCGCCATGATCGGCGACGACCTCGACGCGGTGTGCACGGCCGCCACCGCGCAGACCGGCGTGCCCGTCATCCCGGTCGACGCCCCCGGCTTCGTCGGGAACAAGAACCTCGGCAACAAGATCGCCGGCCAGGCCCTGCTGGACCACGTCATCGGCACCGTCGAGCCGGCCGACGTCGGCCGCTTCGACGTGAACCTCATCGGCGAGTACAACATCGCCGGCGAGCTGTGGGACGTGCTGCCGCTGCTCGGCCGGCTCGGCATCCGGGTCCGGGCGTGCATCAGCGGCGACGCCCGCTACCACGACGTGGCCGGCGCCCACCGGGCGAAGGCGTCGATGGTCGTCTGCTCCCGGGCGCTGCTCGGTCTCGCCCGCGGCCTGGACGAGCGCTACGGCATCCCCTGGTTCGAGGGCAGCTTCTACGGCACCCGGGCGATGGGCGACACCCTGCGTGGCTTCGCCCGCCTGCTCGGCGACGACGAGCTCACCCGTCGCACGGAGGAACTCATCGCCGCCGAGGAGGCCGCCACCGAGAAGGCGCTCGCGCCGTACCGGGAGCGCCTGACCGGCCGCAGGGCCGTGCTCTACACCGGCGGCGTCAAGAGCTGGTCGATCGTCTCCGCGCTGCAGGACCTCGGCATCGAGGTCGTCGGCAGCGGCACCACGAAGAGCTCCGACGGGGACGTCGAGAAGATCCGTGAGCTGCTCGGTGACGCGAAGATGATCAAAGAGGGCAGTCCGCGGGAACTGCTGCGGGTGGCGGCGGAGACCGGCGCGGACATCCTCGTCGCCGGTGGCCGCAACCAGTACACCGCGATCAAGGGCCGGCTGCCGTTCCTCGACATCAACCAGGAACGGCACATCCCCTACGCGGGCTACACCGGGATGGTCGAGTTCGCCCGCCGCCTCGACCTGGCGATCTCCAGCCCCGTCTGGGAGCAGGTCCGCCGGCCTGCGCCGTGGGACACCCCTGTCCTCGTCGACCTGGCCGAGGTGGCGTGATGGCGAAGATCGTCATTGCCGAGCGGGGTGCCGCGATCGACCCGCTCAAGCTCAGCCAGCCACTCGGCGCGGCGCTCGTCTTCCTCGGCCTCGCCGGTTCGCTGCCGATCATGCATGGCTCGCAGGGCTGCGCGTCGTTCGCCAAGGCCCTGCTCACCCGGCACTTCAACGAGCCGATCCCGCTGCAGACCACGGCGATCAGCGAGGTGACCGCCGTCGTCGGTAGCGGTGAGGCGATGGTCGCGACCCTCGACGCCATCCGCAAGAAGCAGCGTCCGGACGTGATCGGCCTGCTCACCACCGGCGTCACCGAGGTCTCGGGGGAGGACGTCGGCGGCCAGCTGCGGTCCTACCTGGCGGCCTGGGCCGAGGCCGACACCGACAGCGCGGGCCCCGACGGTTCCCCGGACACCACCACCGCCTCGGCGCCGCTGATCATCGGGGTGTCCACCCCGGACTTCGTCGGCGGCCTCACCGACGGCTGGTCCGCGGCCCTCGAGGCGCTGATCCGGGCGATCATCCCGGCACCGGCCGCGGCCCGCGGCCCTGCGGACGGGGCGTCCGCGCTGGTCGCGGCCTCGGCCCCGCCCGCCCGGCGCCGGTCGGCCGGCACCGCTCGCGCGA
>NZ_JALKFU020000199.1 GCF_023242965.2 Frankia sp. AgKG'84/4 | reverse complement strand
TGCCGCGAGGTGATCACCGAGCTGGTCGCGGCGGTGGCGGCGGAGCAGGCGAACCGGATGGTTGACGGCGAGGACGCGCCGAAGCAGCGTCCGTCCGGCCCGCCGCCGTGGGTGATGGCCGCCGAGCTCGTCGAGACCTCCCGGCTGTGGGGGCGCACCGCCGCCCGCATCGACCCGGACTGGATCGAGCCGCTCGCCGGGCATCTGGTGGCGCGCTCCTACAGCGAACCGCGGTGGTCGCGGCGGCAGGGCGCGGTGCTCGCCGACGAGCGGGTGACCCTGTTCGGGCTGCCGATCGTCGTCGGCCGGCCGGTGCAGTACAGCCGGATCGACCCGGCACTGTGCCGGGAGCTGTTCCTGCGCCACGCCCTGGTCGAGGGAGACTGGCAGACCCGCCACGAGTTCTTCCACCACAACCAGCGGCTGCTCGCCGACGCCGAGGAACTGGAGCACCGGGCTCGCCGACGCGGCATCGTCGTCGACGACGAGACCCTGTTCACCTTCTACGACGAGCGGATCCCCGCCGACGTCGTCTCCGCGGGGCACTTCGACGCCTGGTGGCGCCGGACCCGCCGGGACGACCCGAAGCTGCTGGACTTCACCCCGTCGCTGCTGGTGTCCGCGGGCGCGGGCGGGATCACCGAGGCGGACTATCCGGACTGCTGGCAGATCGACGCGCTGACCCTGCCGTTGACCTACCAGTTCGAGCCCGGCGCCGCCGCCGACGGAGTGACCGTGCACATCCCGCTGGCCGTGCTCAACCAGGTCGACGCCGATGGCTTCGAGTGGCAGGTCCCCGGGCTGCGCGAGGAGCTGGTCACGGCACTGATCCGGGGGCTGCCGAAGGCGGTGCGGCGCAGCTTCGTGCCGGCGCCGAACTACGCCCGCACGGTGCTCGGGACGATCTCCCCCGGCGGCGGGGGGCTGCTGCTCGCCGTCGAGAACGAGCTGCGCCGGATGGGCGGGCCGGCGATGCCGCGTGACGCGCTGACGATGACGGGCATCCCCGACCATCTGCGGATGACCTTCCGGGTCGAGGGGACCCGGGGCGAGGTGCTCGCCGAGGGCAAGGACCTGGACGCGATCAAGCAGCGGCTGCGCCCGCGGACCCGGGCCGCCGTGGCCGCCGCCGCCGACGGGGTGGAACGCTCCGGGCTGCGCGCCTGGGACGGCCTCGGCGCCCTGCCGAAGGTCGTGGAGCTGCGCCGCGGCGGGCATGTCGTACGCGGTTTCCCGACGCTCGTCGACGAGGGCGACACGGTCGCGGTCCGCGCCGTCGACACCGAGGCGGAACAGCGCCGGATCATGTGGAGTGGCACCCGCCGGCTGGTTCTGCTCGGCGTGCCCTCGCCGATCCGGGGTCTCAACGGCCGGCTGTCGAACGCGGCGAAGCTCGCCCTGAGCCACAATCCCCACCGGGACGCCGCCGACCTGCTCGAGGACTGCGTCCGGGCGGCGGTCGACCGGCTGATCGCCGCCGCCGGCGGCCCGGCCTGGGACGGCGCCGCGTTCGACGCGCTGCTCGCCGCGGTGCGCGCCGAGCTGCCCGAGGCGTCGTTCGCGGTGCTGCGCGAGGTCCAGCAGATCCTCGCCCTCGCCCATCCCCTCGAGGGCACCCTGCGGGAGCTGCGCGCGCCCGCGCTGGCGTCGTCGATCGCGGATGCCCGCGCCCACCTGGACGGACTGATCCACCGCGGCTTCGTCACCGACACCGGCGCCGACCGGCTCGCCGACCTCACCCGCTACCTCACCGCGCTGCAACGGCGGCTGGAACGGCTGCCGCGCGACCCGGCCCGCGACCGGATCAACACCGCGACGGTCGCCCGCGCCACCGAGGCGTACCGCGAGTTGCTCGCGACCGTGGCGACCGGCCGGGAACCCGGCGAGGAGATCCGCCGCGTCCGCTGGATGATCGAGGAACTGCGGGTCAGCCTGTTCGCGCAGAACCTGCGCACCCCATACCCGATCTCCGAGGAGCGCGTCTACCGCGCCATCGACGCGCTGCTCCCCTAGGCCGTGGCCGGGCCGATCATGGTGCGGACCTCCGGCCCCCGGTCCCCGCCATACTGACCGCCGTGGCCTCCAGCGCGCGGGCGAGCGCCCTCAGGGCAGGTCGTAGGTGGCGGCGGGAGTACCGGCGGACTCCGGTACAGCCACGGCCGACCCGGGATCGGCGGCTCCCACCACGCCGGCGGAGGCAGCCGTCGCTCCGGCGGCGGGTGTCGCCGCGCCTGGGGCGGGTGTCGCCGCGGACGCCGCACCCACCCCCGCAACAGCCGCCGCACCGGTAGCGGAACTCGCCAGAGTGGCGGGGGCGGAGAAGTCCCACAGGGCGCCGACGCCCCACCAGGGCCAGGCGTGGCCGCCGTCCCAGAGCTGCTGGCGGATCTCGGAGCCGGGCGCGAAACGCGTCGCCTCGTTCTCGCCGTCGGGCAGGTTCATCGACAGGTAGTCCGACCAGCCGCCGCGCCAGGGCACGGTCGTGTCCGCCGTGCCGTGGATGTGCAGCAGCCGCACGGGCACGGTCGGGCAGGAGACCAGCGCCTGGCCGCCGACCATCCCGACGGCCGCGACGAGGTCGGGGGCGTCGCAGGCGATCCGGGCGGCGAGCATCCCCCCGTTGGAGAACCCCCAGACGTAGACCCGCTGCCGGTCGACGGGGGTGTGTCTGGCGGCGTCGTCGACGATCTGGCGGACGTAGGCCACATCGTCGGTGGTGGCGCCGCCGCAGCAGCCACCTGCGTTCCATGCCTCGTGCACGCCGACCCCGTAGGCGAGCGCGAAGCCGTGCCCGTCGGCGAACGTGTCCGCCCCGGTGGCCTGGCGCAGCGTGTCCGCCGAGTTGCGCAGGCCGTGCAGCATGATCACCAGGGGGCGGGCGGTGCCGCGGAAGTGCGGCGAGAGGCGCACGTCGGTGTGCAGTTCGTAGGTCCGTCCCGAGGGCAGCCGCAGGACGGGATCCGCGGCCGGCCCCGCGGTGGCGGTCGTACCCGCGGCGACCGTCATCTCCGCAGAAGCAGGCGTGCCCGCAGAAGCAGGCGTGCCCGCGGAAGCAGGCGTGCCCGCAGAAGCAGACGTGCCCGCAGGAGCAGACGTGCCCGCGGCAGCGGACGTGCCCGCGGGAATGCCCGTGCCCGCGACAGTGGACGTGCCCATGGGGGTGCTCGTGCGCGGCGTCGGTGCGCCCGCTCCGACGCCGTTCACCTCCGCGGGGCCAGCACCCTCAGGTGCGCCTGGCGGGGACGGGACGGCGGTCCCGGGGCGGCCGGACGCGGTGCCGTCCCCGGGCGTCGCAGCGGCGACGACCGGCGTTGCGGAGACCGCCGTGGGGCTCGGCGACGCGGCGGACGTCGACGGCACGGCCGCCACGACGACGAGTCCCACCAGGCTGATGACGGCCACGAGGGCGGCGATCGCAGGGCCGCGCCGGAGCCGCCAGCGCGCCGGCCGCCCGAGGCGTAACCGTCCCAGCAGGGACACAGGCCTCTCAACTCCCCGACTCCGCCCGATCAGAGCGGTCATAGTAAACCGCTTCACGTCAAGAACTCCTATACGGGCCTAGAACAGCACAAGGAATGGCCGCCCGCGGCCACGGACCGCGCAGGCCACCCGACCGAACGGGCCCGACCGTGCCGTGCCCGCCCCGCACGTGGGCACCCGGTGGGTACGGCGCCGGACAGCCAGCGGCCAGAGGTTCGCCAGCGGTCAGAGGTTCGCCGCCCGTCAGAGGTTCGCCAGCGGTCAGAGGTTCGCCAGCGGTCAGAGGTTCGCCAGCGGTCAGAGGTTCGCCAGCGGTCAGGGGTGGATGGGCAGCGGAACGGTCACCGCACACGGCGGCAGCGTCACCGCCCCGTCCCAGGCCGCCGTCATCACCGTGCGCAGGCGGGCGGCGGCGTTCTCCGGGGTGAGGTCGCGCTGCGCCTCGGCGAACATCTCGTAGCCGACGACGTCGCGGTGGATGGCGGGCGAGCGCAGCAGCGGCGAGTAGAAGTGCGCGTGTAGCTGCCAGACTCCTTCCGGTTCCCGGTGCCCGCGGGTCGAGGTGACCGGGATGGGATGGGGACCCGGCGCGCCGTGCCAGCCCATCGAGAAGGGGAACGGATGGGCGAACAGGCTGTCGTAGCCGGCGAGCAGCCGGCCCAGCACGTGGGCGAGGCCGTCCCGCTGGACGTCGTCGAGGCGGGCCAGGCGCTGCACCGGTCGCCGCGGCAGCAGCAGCGTCTCGTACGGCCACGCGGCCCAGTAGGGCACGACGACGAGCCAGTCATCGTCCGCGAGGACGACGCGTTCCCGGGCGTCGGTCTCGACGCGGGCGTAGTCGAGCAACAGGGAGCTGCCGGCCCGGACGAAGTGCTCGCGCTGGTGGGCGTCCTCGGCGGCGGGTTCCGCGGGCAACGCGTCGCTGGCCCAGACCTCGCCGTGCGGATGGGAGTGCGAGGTGCCCATCGGCATGCCCCGGTTCTCGAAGATCTGCACCCACCGCCAGCGTTCGGCGAGCTCGGCGTCCTGCGCGGCCCAGGTGTCCACGACGGCGCGCGCCTCGGCATGGCCCAGGTCGACCAGGCCGCGGTCGTGCTCGGGGCCATAGCTGATCACCCGGCACACGCCGTGGGCCGGGACGCGGCGGAGCAGACCGGCCCGCGTGCCGTCCGGGCCGTCGTGGTGGGCCCGCGGGAGCGGGAGGGCCGGGACATCGTTGCCGAACACGTAGGTGCCGCGGTAGCGCGGATTGGCGGCGCCGCCCGCCCGGGGGTTGCCTGGGCACAGCTCGCAGGCCGGGTCGAACGCGGCCGCCGGTCGCGGCGCCGGCACCGGCGGGCCGCTGTGCCAGGGGTGGTGCGCGCGGTCGGGCGAGACCAGGACCCAACGGCCCGTCAGGGGGTTGAACCGGCGGTGCGTGGTGTCGTCCATCGCTACGAAAGCCTGCCACGGCGGCCCATGGACCCGACCCCGTCCGGGCCACCCCGCATGGTCCTGGCGGACCGCGGCGAGCGGGCCTGCGCCGCCCGGGGCGGCATCCCATAAATCTCATGTCGACTTCAAGTAGAGGGATCTAGACTGACGGTCATGCTCCCCTCCGACCTGATGACCGTCGGCGAGCTGTCGAGGCGCAGCGGCCTCGCCCCGTCGGCGCTTCGGTTCTACGAGCGCCGGGGCCTGCTCACGGCCACCCGCACGAGTGGGGGGCAGCGCCGCTACGAGCGGCACGTGCTGCGCCGGCTGGCGTTCATCCGGGCGGCGACCGCCGTGGGCCTCAGCCTCGACGACGTGGCGCAGGCGCTCGCCTCCCTGCCGGATTCACGCACGCCGACGAAGGCCGACTGGAGCGCCATCTCACGGCGGTGGCGCTCGCGCCTCGACGAGGAGATCGAGGCGCTGGTGGCACTGCGCGACGGACTGGAGTCGTGCATCGGCTGCGGCTGCCTGTCCCTGCGGCGCTGCCGGATCTCCAACCCGCACGACCGCATCGGCGCGCTCGGCCCCGGCGCCCGCGCGCTGCCCGCGGCGCTGCGCCGCACCGGCCGGGCACATCACGGCGGCCACCGCCCGCTCCCACCCGACGACGACGAACACCCAACCGATCACAGAACCGACCCCTGCGACCCGGATGTGTGCCAGGTTCCGGACAACCCGGTCGACCCATCGGCTAACCAGTTCAGATAGGACAGACCTGGCGGCGGGTGGCTGGGCCGCCCGGAGGCCGGCAGGCGGCCGCCGTCCTGAGTGCGGGGAGGGATCGTGGGGGATCATCTGTTCAGCGCGTCGCGCTTCGGCGGGGCGTCAGGCGAGGCGGCCGATGACCGCGGGCCGCAGTCGGGTTCCGAACCGGTCGCCTCCCTGCCGAGCCGGACGGCGCGCCGGGGGGTGGACGCACCCCCCGCGGGCGCGGTGCCGGTGCGGCCCCGCCGGCGACGGCCGATGATCGTCGGCCTCGGCGGCACCGGACGCCCGGACTGCGTCGCCTACCAGTCACTGGCGACGGCGCTCGCGACGATGGCCCAGGCGGGGGCGGAGACCGCGCTGTTCGGTGCCGGCGAACTCGACCTGCCGATGTACAACCCGGACCGCCCGGAACGCACCTCGGCGGCGCTGCGGCTGCTCGCCGCCGTGGAACGCTGCGACGCGGTCGTGATCGCCGCTGCAGCCTGGCACGGCGCGGCCTCCGGCCTGGTCAAGAACGCCCTGGACTATCTGGAGGACCTGCGCGGCGCGCCGCGGCCGTATCTCGACGGCCGGGCCGTCGGGCTGATCGTCTCCGCCGCGGACCCGCAGGCCGCCGGCACGACGCTCGCCGGACTGCGGGCGACCGTGCACCAGCTGCGCGGCTGGCCCACACCGCTGGGGGTGACCCTCGCCCCGGCGGAGGCCGCCTTCGACCCGCACGGGCGGCTGCGCGACCCGGTGACCGCCGGGAAGCTGGAGACACTCGCCGACCAGATCATGGGATTCATCTACGCCTGGTCGCAGGTGATCTGACCGGCCGGCGAGCGCCCGGGCCGGGCGAGCCACCGGGCGTTCGCCGGACAGTGGCGCACTGGCACCTCCGAGCGACCCGGAAGCACCTGATGCGTCCGCGATGTCCCAAGAGCGTTAGCGTGTCGGAACCCCGGCGCCGACGCCGATCCTGCACCTGTCGCGAGTACCTGTCGCGAGCGTCGACGGCGCGGGCGACGGGACGACGGGGATGGAACGAGGAGGCGTCAGGGTGCGAGGACGTTGGGCGCTGGGCAGGCTCGCCGGGGCGGGGCTGGCGGCCGTGCTCGCGGTGACGCTCGCGGGCTGCGGGGGCAGCGGCTCGGGCGGCGGTCAGGCTAGCGGCACGGCGGGGAAGGGCGCGCCGGTCAAGCTCATGATCATCGCGCCGGTCGGCACCGCGGGAACGAACTATCCCGAGATGGTCGGCGCCACCCGGGCGGCCGTGCGCGCGGTCAACGCCCGCGGCGGGATCGGCGGGCATCCCGTCGTCCTCGAGCACTGCAACGAGCGCAACGACGCCGCCACCGCCAAGAAGTGCGCGCAGCAGGCCGTGGACGACCACGTGCTCGCGGTCGTCGGCGAGGTCAGCGGTTCCGGCGGGATCATGCCGATCCTGCAGAACGCCGGCATCCCGTCGATCGGCTCGGCGGGTGTCTCCGCGGACGGCTCGGAACTCAGCTCCCCCATCAGCTACGTCATCAGTCCGCTGACCTTCTACCCGGCGGTCTGCCCGTCGCTGCTGGTCAAGGCAGGCGCAAGCAAGATCGGCGTGGTCGGCTACGACCTCAGCGCCAGCGACCGGCTGATCACCATGGCCGAAGCCGGCGGTAAGGCCATCGGCCATCCGGTCGACCCGAAGCTGCGCGTCCCGATCACGACGAGCGACTTCACCCCGACGGTCTCCCAGTTCACCCGCTCCGGCGCGGACGGCGCCGTCCTCGTCGTGTTCGACCAGGCCGCCTACGCGATGATCTCGAAGACCGGGCAGCAGGTCCGCACCTGCCACGCGGCGGGCACCCTGTCGCCGACGTTCCTGGCGACGCTCGGCCCCGCGGCGGACAAGCTCGTCGTCGCGACACCCTTCCCGGAGCTCGGCCAGACGGCCGAGTTCCCGGAGGTGGCCCGGATGGTCCGCGAGCTGGACGCCGAGCAGGCCGCCGGTGACGCCGACGCGGCCCCGGCGCTGCGCACGTCAACGAGCACCACGAACGCCTGGCTGTCCGTCCAGATCGCCGAGAAGGTCGGCAACCAGGTCTCCGGGGACCTCACGTCGAAGAACCTGCTCGCCCAGCTCAACCGGACCAGGCACCTGGACCTCGGCACGATCGTCCCGCCGCTGGACCTCACCACCCCGACGCCGATCCCCGGCGCGGAACGCATCTTCAACACGACGATGCGGGGAGCCCGCTGGGACAGCGCGTCGAAGTCGTTCGTGCCGCTCGGCACGCAGGCCTACAACGGCCTGGACATCCTGCGCCGCGCCGCCTCCTGACCGACGCGGGAGGGCCGCCCTGGCCCCTCCGTGCGGTCTCCCGCCCCGTTCGTCCGTAGGAAGCGACCGCAGCGCCGCCCAGCCCTGAACGCCGACGCCAACATCGACCACGCACGGTCATCCCCACCGGGCGGTGCGGGTCAGCCGAGGGGCAGGTAGGCGCCGAGCAGGTGGTCGCGGTCCGCCGCGGCCTGCTCGGCGGTGCCCGACCAGGCGCAGGTGCCGTGGCGCAGCACGTGGACGCGGTCGGCGATCGCCAGGGCGCTGCGGACGTGCTGCTCGACCAGGACCACGGCCAAGCCCTCGTCCGCCGCCGCCCGCACCGCGCCGAGCAGGCGACGCACGACCTGCGGGGCCAGACCGAGCGACAGCTCGTCGGCGAGCAGGACGGTGGGACGGCGGGCCAGCGCCCGCGCGAGCGCCACCATCTGCTGCTGGCCGCCAGAGAGCAGACCCGCCCGGCGGTCGAGGTGCTCGGCGAGTTCCGGGAACACGGCAAGCGCGTGCTCGGTGTCGCAGCGGCCGACCCGCAGGTTGTCGCGCACCGACAGGCTCATGACGACCGACCGTTCCGCCGGCACCAGGCTCAGGCCGCGCCGCGCCCGCTCGTGCAGCGGCGCGCCCGACGGCAGGCCGGCGAAGTGCACCTCACCGGCCAGCGG
>NZ_JALKFU020000198.1 GCF_023242965.2 Frankia sp. AgKG'84/4 | reverse complement strand
CACCATATGGTCTCGTGGGCTCGGAGATGTGTATATGAGTGTGGTGGGGGTGCCGCCGCGGCGGGCTGGTCGGGACTTGCCGGGACATCCGCGGTCAGCGCGGCTGGCGCGATCGTGAACTCCATGCCCGACACACGGGAGAGGTCGGGAAGGACGGCGGTGCTGCCGCTGGTGCTGGTCGTGGGGTGCCCCGGGCCGGCGGCAGCGGCAGGCATCGCCGCCATGACCGGCCCGATCCCGGCGACCAGCGTGACACCGAGGCCGACCTCGAGCAGCCGGCGCATGGCACGGGGCAGGATCAGCCGGGCCAGCGCGGCGCTGAGCCGGCCGACCGCGCCGGGAATGGCGGCGGCGACACCGAGCAGGACACCCAGGCACAGCCACAGCAGGCACAGCCACGCGACCGCGGCGACGACCGTGACGAGCGCCCGCTCGGGGTCCGCGGTGAACCAGTCCGGCACCGAGCCTGCGCTGGCTGGCAGGTCGGCCGCCGCCGGCCCGACAACGATCAATATGATCGCCGTGCCGATGGCACCGACGGCGCTGGCGAGCCGCGCCAGCGTCCCCCGAGCCGATCCCGCACTCATGGCCGGTACCCCTGTCTGCCAGATGCCATCGAACAGCTTCGTTTGCCTATGTTTGGTTGTGTAATCCTCTTGCGTCCTGCTGTCAATCTGGCTTGCGTCATGCGTGAGCAAGCAGGTAGGTACGAGACGGACGAAGCGCACCAGAACTACCCGGCTGGAGGAGATCCGATGCGGTGGGAGGACCTGTTTGCCGATCTCGAGCTGCAGTGGGAGGCCAACGAAGCGGCCGATCTCGCGGCGGAGCTCGCCGACCGCAGCCGGCGCGAGGCCTCCTACCTGCGTCTCATCGACCGCATGCGGCCGGTCGTGGGGCGCCCGACGCGCTGCCGGGTACTGGGTGGACAACGCGCGCCGGAGACCCTGCACGGGACGCTCGCCGCGCTCGGGTCGGACTGGTTCCTCCTCGCCGAGTCCGGTGCGGCCGAGACGCTCGTGCCGATGCGCTCGCTGCTCGCGGTCGACAGCCTGGCGGCGGTGTCGGCACAGCCTGGGCACGAGGGGCCGCTGGCCGCGAAGCTCGACCTGCGATATGTCCTGCGTGGGCTGGTGCGCGACCGGTCGGCGTGCACGCTGAGACTCGTGGACGGCACGGCGTTGCATGGGACTCCGCTGCGGGTGGGAGCGGACTTCCTGGAGGTGGCCGAGCATGCGCTGGGAGAGTTCGCCCGCCGGGGCCAGGTTCGCTCCGGCTGGACCCTTCCGCTCGACGCGATCGCCTACATCCGCCGGGTCGTGTGAGCGGCGGGCGGCTCAGTCCTCCGGGACGGCCTCGTGCCGCGCCAGCGGATTGGCCGCGACGAATGCCCTGGTCTGCTCGTAGGCGCGCTGGATGTAGGCCTCCAGCTCGGCGCGCTCCACGCGCCACTGCCCGCGCCCGCCGATCTTGATGGCGGGCAGCTCGCCCGAGCGCACGAGGGCATAGGTCTGGCTGGAGGAGATGTTCAGGATCTCGGCCACGTCGCTCAGCTGAAGGAAGCGGTCGTTCATAGAGCCCTCCTACTGAGGCTGGGTGTCTCTCCTCACGTGTGTATCAGAGTTTCCACCCGTCATCGCCTCCAGATGCCACAGCTTGTGGATAACTGCGCGCGAACACGGCCGGAAGCTGACACTCACCGACGACCGGCTCCGCTTGTCCTGAACCCACTGCGATCCGCGGTGACGAGAGCGCGCGCCCCGCGCCGGACGGCGCAGCGGTGGCGGTCCGGGTCGCGCGGCCGGCAGCCCCGGCAGAAATGCGGATTTCTCGTCAAAGCACACATCGAGCCGGTGGGTCTGCGCGTCCAACAGGTAGGCCGGCGGGTCTGGTCTGTCGCCGTGCGCGAGGATCGTCACGGATGGCAGTCGTTAGACCCGGTTCCGCAACGGCTGCAGTTGACGATATGACTGTGTTGGAACCCTTCCACCGCGTACGCTCTGCGACCGGAAGGTGCGGATTCGTGCTGATGGTCCGCCAGGAGAAAAGGGAGGTCTCCCGGTGACCGAGCTCGCCGCGGCGCCGGTCCGCCCCGACGCGACACCACCGCCGAGCTCCCCGCCCGCCCGCCGGCTGACCCGCCGGCGCTGGCGGGACTCCCGACTGCTGATCGGGGTGCTGCTGGTGCTGGTCTCGGTGGTCGTCGGCGCCCGCCTGTTCGCCTCCGCGGACGCGACCCGCCAGTGGGTCGTGGCCCGCCAGGACCTGCCGGCCGGACACGTGATCGTGGCCGGCGACCTGACGACGGTGCCGGCCCGGCTCGACTCGCGGACCTCCAACCGCTACTACCCTGGCGCGCAGCTCGGCCGACTGGTGGGCAGCACGCTCGCCCGGCCCGTCGACACCGGTGAACTCGTCAGCGGCGCCGATTTCGTGCGGAACAACGCGCAGTCCACCCGACTCGTCCCCGTGATCGTCAAGGCCGGTCGGCTGCCTGCCCTCACGCCGGGTGATCATGTGGACGTCTACGTCTACCAGTCCGGCGCCGCCGCCCCCGCGGGCACCGGCGACCCGAACACGCCCGACCAGAACGCCCCCGCGCCGGCCACCGGCACGGGCGCCGAGGCCCAGGTGCTCCATGACGTCGAGTTCGTCGAGCTGGACAAACTCGCCAGCGGCGACAGATCGTTGACGCTGCGGGTGCCTATCGACAGCGCGATCCAGGCCGTGGCGGCGTCACAGAGCGAGCGGGTCGACGTCGTCAAGCTGGAGAAGGACTCCCGCGGCGGGGTCGGCACGACCGGTCCGACCCTCGCCCCGGGGTATGGCCGGTGAGCCTGCCGATCCTCACCGCGGTCACCGACTCGGACGTCGAGGCCGGCCTGGTCTCGGCCTTCGACCGCCGCGATCTCGGGGTGACCGTCGTCCGTCGCTGTGTCGATCTTCCTGACCTGCTGGCGGCCGCGACGACCGGTGCGGCGCGGGCCGCGTTGCTCTCGGCCGACCTGCGCCGGCTGGACCGGGACGCGCTGACCCGGCTGGCGATGGCCGGTGTCGCGGTGGTCGGCCTGATCGCCCCAGGTGACGAGGACGCCGACCGGCGGTTACGCCAGCTCGGTGTCGCTGCGGTCATTCCCGCCGACGCCACGGCGGAGGTCGTCGCCGGCGCCGTCGTCGAGGCATCCCGCGCGTTGTCGACGCCCGCCGGGCCGCAGACGGGATGGGGAAGCGGGTCGTTCAGCGAGGCGCTGCCCGGTTTCGGCAAGCTTGCCCCGGTCGGGGTCGGTACGGACGCCCTGTCGATGGCCGAGCCTGGCGGCGGCCGGGTGATCGCGGTCTGGGGGCCGGCCGGCGCGCCGGGGCGCACGACAGTCGCGCTGTGCCTGGCCGCCGAGATCGCCGCCCTCGGGATGTCCGCCCTGCTGGTCGACGCCGACTCCTATGGCGGTTCGGTCGGCCAGCTCGTCGGCTTGCTGGAGGAGGCGCCGGGCCTGGCCGCCGCGGCCCGGTCGGCGAATCAGGGCCTGCTTGACGTGCCCAGGCTGGCGATGCTGTGCCGCGATCTCGGGGACGGCCTGCGGGTGCTGCCGGGTATCTCCCGGCCCTCCCGCTGGCCGGAGCTGCGTCCGGCCTCGATCGAGACGGTGCTGTCGCTGTCTCGGCGGCTGGCCTCGTTCGTCGTGGTGGACTGCGGCTTCTGCCTGGAGACCGACGAGGAGCTGTCCTTCGACACGGCGGCGCCGCGGCGTAACGGTGCGACGCTCGCCGTGCTGGAGTCGGCGGACATCGTGCTCGCGGTGGCCTCCGCGGAACCGGTCGGACTGGTCCGGTTCGTGCGGGGTCTGGCGGATCTGCGCGAGGCCGTGCCGGGCGCGGAGCCGCTCGTCGTCGTGAACCGGCTGCGCGCCTCGGTCGTCGGCGGGGATCCGTCGCGTGAGGTGAGCAGATCGATCCTGCGGCACACCGGGACCGAACCGGTCGCGCTCGTGCCGTTCGACCTGGTCGGGTTGGATGCCGCGCAGGTCACCGGGCAGCTGCTGCGGGACATCGCGCCGACGTCGCCGGCCCGGCTGGCGATCCGGGAGCTGGCGGGCCACCTGGCCGGACGGCCCACCACAGGTCGCCGCCGCCGCGGAGGCCTGCGCCGCCAGGCCCGCTAGGGCGACCAGCGCTGGCGTTGGCCGGCTGCTCCGCGCGGACGGATCGGGCAACGAGGCCGCCAGAGCGGCCGGGTCGGCGACGGGGGCCGTCGCGGCCGACGTCCGAGACGTGCAGGTAATCGGGCTGCCAAGATCCACGGAATGAGCCTGGCGCCTCGTGGTCGTGAGCGGCCACTTCGCCGGAATGTCGCCGGGTCTGCCGCGACTCACGGTTACGCCGTTGGCATAACCATGACATACGGTACTCGGACCATCCGCCCAACGTAGCTACCGCGGTTACGGCGAGCGATTCCTGGGCATCGCTGTGTGGAGTGGATTCGGTCAAGAAGTGAAAGGGATCTTACTTAAAGCTTCCGGTGGGACGGGATCATTCTTGTTATGTGACTGACCTGGCGCGCTGCGAAGTGAAAGACTCCAAGTGTCGCCGTCATGCTTCGGAGAGTGATGAGAAGTGTGGCTGCGTGAAAGTCTCCAATTGGCAACGTTACGTTAGTGTGGGCTTCCCGGGAACGTGCCATCCGGATCGTGGCGCAACCGTGCCACCCATCCGCGCGGCACGGGGATAGCTCGGGCGAGACGGCTGGGGGTGTGTCGGGTGAGCCGGGAGTACGCGAAGGCGGTGGGAGCCCGCCTGCGGGCGATACGGATTCAGCAGGGTCTTTCGCTGCAGGGCGTGGAGCAGAAATCGCGGGGTCGGTGGAAGACCGCCGCGGTCGGCTCCTACGAGCGAGGCGACCGCATGATCAGTGTCCACCAGCTCTCCGAGCTCGCGGGCTTCTACGGCGTGCCGGTCTCGGCGCTGCTGCCCAGCGAGGACCAGTTGCCGCCGCGGGAGCGCCGCCCCCGCACGGTGCTCAACCTGGAGAAGCTCAGCGAGGCGCCGCCGGATTCCTCCGCCCTCGTGCGGCGCTGGGTGGCGCAGATCCAACGTCAGCGCGACGACTACGCCGGCCGGGTGCTGTCCATCCGCGACGGCGACGTGCGCGCGCTGGCCCTACTGCACGACACGACGCCGCAGGACTTCGCCGAGCGTCTGCGTAACTGGGGCGTGCTGGAGACGAGCTTCGCCGAGGAGGAGAGCGAGGAACCCGCGGACCTGGACTGACGCTCCGCAGGCGAGGAACGGTCAACGCGGACCGTGGACTGCGACTGGCGCCGGCCGGTTCCCGCGCGGAACCGGCCGGGCCAGGTACCGGGCGGCCCACATGGCAGCGGGCGCACCGGGCGGTGGATGCCCAACGCGGGGCACCGCCACCCACCGGGCACCGCGCCGGGAGGTGGACTATGACCAGAAGGCGGGCCGTGCGATGCGGCCTGGTCCTCGGTGCCGGCGGGGTCCTCGGCTCCGCGTGGATGATCGGCGCCCTGCGGGCCGTCGAGACCGAGACCGGCCGGGACCTCGCCGCCAGCAGCGATCTGCTGGTCGGCACCTCCGCCGGCTCCGTGGTGGCCGCCCTGCTCAGCCTCGGGGTCGGAGTCGAGGCCATGGCGGACTCCGAACGTGGTGTCTACCAGGCCGGTGATCCGGTTCTCGACTACCGCGACCTCGGCGCGTCCCTGCCGCCGCGACCGCGGCTGCGGATGGGCTCGCCGCGGTTGCTGACCGCGAGCGCGCTGCATCCCCGGCATGCCTCTCCCATGGTCACCCTCGCGGCGATCCTGCCGCAGGGCCGAGGCAAGATCTCCGCGGTCGGCGATCTCGTCGCCGCCGCGATGGACCGACGTGGCCTCGATCCCCTGGACTGGCCACCGCCGTCGCCCGCGCTGCGCGTGGTGGCGATGGACTTCGACACGGGTGACCGGGTGCTGTTCGGTTCGCCCGAGGCGCCGGCGGTGCCGCTGCCCGAGGCCGTCATGGCGTCCTGCGCCATTCCCGGGTGGTATGCCCCGATCAGGGCGGACGGCCGGCGGTTCGTTGACGGTGGTACCCGTTCCCCAACGTCCGTGGACCTGCTCGCCGACGCCGGTCTCGACGAGATCGTCGTCGTCGCGCCAGCGTGCTCGCTGGTCACCGACCGGCCGCGTGGCGCCGTCGCCCTCGTCGAGCGCCAGGTGCGCCGGGCCGCGACCCGCCGGCTGCTGCGCGAGGTCGAGCAGGTCGAACGGGCGGGCATCCGCGTCATGGTGCTCTGCCCCGGCCCGGAGGATCTCGCCGCGATGGGCGGGAACCTGATGGATCTGACTCGCCGGGCGGAGGTGTTCGAGACCAGTCTGCACACCACCGCCGTGGCGCTGCGGGCGGGGAGCCGATCCCGTCCGGCGTCGCCGAACCGGCCCACCCGGGCGCCCCGGGGCGCTACCCGGACCGCGCCCGAGCACGCGGACCAGGCGCTCACCCACGGCGAGCGGGGCGCCGGGACACGGTCTGGCCGGTCCGGTGACCCGGTCGGACTCGACCTGGCCGGCTGACCCTCACCGACCGTGCTCCGCGCGGGGTTGGGACACTGCTGTCGTGCGCATCTACCTGCCGTCGACCCTCATCGCCGCGCGATCGGTCTGGGCGGACCAACAGGTACCCGCCGGCACCGGTTTCGCGGTGACGCCCGCCCTGCGGGAGTGGTACGCCCAGTCGGAGTCCGAAGAGGAGCTCGAGTACGCGGTGCTGCACGACGCCGCGCGCGGCAGCCTGCGGCTGCTCGACACCGACCCGTCGGCGCCGCGGCGGCGCCTGGTGTTCGTCGCCGAGGTGCCCGACGGGGTCGCCCGGGTCCGCGATGACCTGGAGCGCGGCGTCGTCGAGATCGATTTCGCGCTGCCCTGGTCGGCGGTGGAGGCCATCCACGTCGACGAGGATGACGCCGAGGTGCTCGCCGCCGTGCATGAGGCGGCCGAGAGCATCGTCGAGGCCGATCTCGGCGGCGACGACGCGGCCTTCACCGTCGACAGCGTCGAGGGCTTCGAGCTGCTCTGGTTCGCCCCGCAGGAACTGCCCGACCTGCTGTAGCCGCGCCGGTCGGCCGACGAAACCTGACCGTTCGTTGTGATCCGCCCCGGCGCGGTGGTGATCCGGGGTGCAATGGTGGCATGGAACGAGATCTGCGGCGGCCGGGATGCGCCGATCCGGTGGGGTCGCTCGCCGTGTGGCGCACACCGCCCGTTTTCTCCACGTACGAGGGTCCGCGTGGCCAACGGTTGTGCCTCCCCGGAGTACGGGCCGCATCGGCCGTTGCGAATAATGCGTAGAACGCCGTCGAGCGTCGCCCGGGTTCAGGTCCGGAAGGCACCGGCGGAGTCCTTCCCACACCCTTCGTAACGAGATGCTGCCCCGGCCGAACGCGCGGGCGCTCTCTCGACCGACCCCCGCGGTAAGGAGGCTGGCAGCCCATGCTCTACCTCGCCGGGCAGATCCTGGCGTATGTGCTGGTGGCGATGGTCATTGGCGCCGCGCTGGCGTGGGTGTTCCTGATCGCCCCGCTGCGCCGCCAGATTCGCCAGGCCCAGGACGGCCAGCCCGCCGAACGCCCGGCCGGTGGCCCACCCGTGCCCTACGAGCAGCGGGTCGCGCGGGAGATGGCGGTGCCCGAACAGGCATGGCCCGGGGAATCCCCGGCGCTGGCGGCGATACCCGCGCCGCCGATCGCGCCGATGCTGGAGCTGCAGCGCCCAGCTGTGTCCGCCCAGGCGCCCGCGCCGGCCGACGACCTCGCGGGGCAGGACGCACCCGTCGCTGACGAACCGCTCGGCGCCGACGGCGGCACCGACGCGGGCCGGGAAGCCACCGCCGAGGCGCCTGAGTTCGGCGACGGTCGCCTGACCGGGGCGGAGCTGGCGACCACCGGGCCGATATCGCTGCCCGTCGGCCTCGGACGGCCCGGTGAGCCCGTCGCCGAGCTGGTCGAGCTTCTTCGCCACCAACGGGACGACTCGGCGCTGGACAAGGCCGATCTGAGCGCGCGCCTCGCCGTCGCCGAACAGCGGGCCGCCGAGGCCGAGCAGCGGATCTCCGTGGCGGAACGGCATGCCTCCACCGCGAGCGCCCGCGTCGAGGAGATCGAGTCGGCGCTGCGTTCCCGGGTCGAGGGGGCCCGGGTCGAGGGGGCCCGGGTCGAGGCCACCGATGGCCCCGCCGGTTCCACGAACAGCGCGTCGCCGGCGGAGGACCCGATGACCGGGCCCATCGTCCTCGAGCTCGCCCGCGAGAAGGAGCTGCTGAGCGAGCAGCTCGCCGAGGCCGAGGGCCGGGCCGCGAAGTTCTCCTCCCGGCTCGCGATGGCCCGTACCGAGGCTGAGGACGCCCAGCGCCAGGTCGCCACCATGACCACCCGGCTCGACCGGCACCAGGCCGAGTGGGCCGCGGAGCGGCTCAGCCTGCTCGCCCGGCTCGCGGTGGTCGAGGGCGCGCTGGACAGCGGCGCCGTCGACCCGCGTGACGCGGCCGCGGCCGCGGAGG
>NZ_JALKFU020000197.1 GCF_023242965.2 Frankia sp. AgKG'84/4 | reverse complement strand
GGGAGGTGCCGCGGACGGCCGGGCGTCTCGTCGGCCGGGAAGCGGCCGCCGCCCGGCTCGACGCGGCGGTGGCCGCCGCGCCGATGACCACGGTGACCGGGATTGCGGGAATCGGGAAGACCCGGCTGGTCGCCGACTACGCGCACCGCCACCGCGCCGACCTCGACGTGGTCTGGTGGGCCGACGCGGGGCGCGGCGAGCTGATCGGGGACCGCGTCCGCGAACTCGCCCCGCGGCTGGACCTGCCGTCCCGCGCCGAACCCGCGGCCGTACTCGCCCAGCTCGACCGGACCGGCTGCCGGTGGCTGCTCATCCTCGAGGACGCGGCGGACCCGGCCGAGCTGCCCGACTGGCTGCGGCCGGCCGACGCCGGCCGGATTCTCGTGACGTCCCGCAACCCCGACTGGGACCAGGCCGGCGAGGTCGTCGCACTCGACCCGTTGGAACGGACGGAATCGGTGGCGCTGCTCGCCGATCGGGTCCCCACCGTCGACCGGTCCGGGGCCGCCCTGATCGCGCAGCGCCTCGGGGATCATCCGCTGGCCCTGGAACAGGCGGCTCGCCGGATGGGCCAGGACCGCCTCCCGGCCGACCTCTACCTGGCAGTCCTGCGCGACACCCCGGAGCGGGTGCTCGGCGAGGGAGACGTACCCGGACGGCCCGGGGTCACCGTCGCCACCCTGTGGGACGAGCCGATCCGTCGGGTCGCCGCCGACCATCCCGCGGCCAGCGAGCTGCTGCGCGTCGCCGCACATGCCGACGACACCCCCCTGCCACTGCGGGTGATCGATTCCGACCCGCTGGAGCTGGCCGGTTCGGTCGCCGCACTGGAACGCGCCGGCCTCGCCCACCGCGACGGCCCCGGCCTGGCCCTGCACACCCTGGTCCGCACCGCCGTGCGCGCCGACACCGCTCCCGGCGAGGCCGACCGGTACGTCGACACGCTCGGCCGGCTGCTGCACGCCGCCCTGCCGGAGAACATCGCCGGCAATCCGGCCGCCTGGCCGGCCTGGCGCGAACTGCTCCCGCACACCCTCGCGACCCTGGAGGCGACCGAACCGTCCGCCGACACCCCGCGCACCGCCTGGCTGGCCGAACACACCGCCGCCTACCTGGCGGAGCAGGGCCATCCCGACCGGGCCGTCCCCCTCGCCACGCGGGCGGCCGCCGCCCACGAGCGCCTCGACGGCCCCGACCACCCGGACACCCTCACCGCCCGCGAAACCCACATCCGCGTCGCCCTCGAAGCCGGCCGCGTCGACGAAGCCGGCCCGCTGGCCGCCCGCAACGCCACCGACCGCGAACGCGTCCTCGGCCCCGACCACCCGGACACCCTCACCAGCCGCGATTCCCTGGCCAGGGCCTACCAGCAGGCCGGCCAGCTCGACCACGCGGGCGCCCGCTTCCAGGCCAACCTCGCCGACCGGGTACGAGTCCTCGGCGACGAACATCCCGCCACGCTGGAGAGCCGCCATCGACTCGGGGCCGTTCTCGACGACGTCGGCCGCAGCGACGACGCCACCCGGATCCTGCGTTCGACCATGACCGCGCGTGATCGCATCCTCGGAGCCGACCACCCGGACACCCTCCGCGGACGTCACGATCTCGCGCTCGCCTACCGCAAGATCGGAGCGACCGGCGACGCCGCGCCCCTGTTCGACCAGACCCTGACCGCCCGCGAACGCGTCCTCGGCCCGAACCATCCCGACACCCTGAACACCCGCCACCAGCTCGGCATGACGTATCACCAGGCCGACCGCGCAGACGAAGCGGCTCGGGAACTCGACGAAGCCCTCACCGGCCGCGAGCATGTCCTAGGGCCTGACCACCCCCGCACGCTCGACTCCGCAAACGCCCTCGCCCGCGCCCACCTCGACGCCCGGCGGCCGGAGGCGGCCGTTGCCCTGTTCGACCGTGCCCTGGCCGGCCGCGAGCGTGACCTTGGCCCCGACCACTCGGAGACCACCGAGAGTCGACGTGGCCTCGGCACCGCCTACCTGGCGAGCGGCCGGCCGGACGACGCGACGCCGCACTACGAGCGCGTGCTCGACCGCCACGAGCGGGTGCTCGGCGCGGCACATCCGTCGACGCTGGCGGCCAGGGACGAGATCGCGAACATCTACCGGAACGCGGGGCGGCCCGAGTCAGCCCGCCACCATCTCGAACGACAGGTGAGTGAACGCGCCCGAACCCATGGGGTGGCCGATGCCCGGACCCTGCGCGCCGTGGATCAGCTCGCCGAGGTCCACGGCCAGACCGGCCGGCTGCCCCAGGCCGTCGACCTGCGGGAACGCGCTCACGCCATCCGCGAGCAGACTCTCGGCCCCCGCCACCCCGACACCCGCGTCGGCCGCGACGCCCTCGCCGGCACCTACCGGCAGGCCGGCCGGGCCGCGGACGCCGTCCCGCTCTACCGGCAGGCCCTCAACGACGCGATGCGCGAGGAGGGACCCATGCATCCCGACACGATCCGGGCCCGCCGCACCGTCGCCGACAGCGCGGAGCAGGCCCGGGGCGAGCGGCCAGCGGACCTCGAACGGCCGGCCCCGCCCGAGCGCACGCCGCCGGCAGAGCCCGGTCGTCTGCGCCCCGGCCCGTGACGGCCGGCCGCGCGTGGGTCAGCGCGGGTCGCCGGAACCGTCTGGCCGCGAAGGCGTGTCATCGTCCTCGGTAGGCCGACCGAAGTTCTCCAGCCGGTCGAAGAGGCCCTGCCTGCCGCCGTCTCCTGCCGGCCGCGCGTCCGTGGGACGTTCTGGCTCCCGCTGCTCGCCGGTCTCGGTGTCCCGCCCGGTTGTTTCCCGCTCCGCCCGCAGCTTGTCGATCAGCTCCCCGTTGATGCGGTCGAGCAACTGCTGACCCCATTCCGCTTCCTGCCGGGCGGCGCGTTGTTGGGACCATTCCTCGTCCATCCGGGCGTTCGAGGCGTGGCTGAACGAGCCGTCCCAGTCGACGGGGCGCAGCGGGGGGTCGGGCTTGGGGGTCGGTGTGGACTGGTCCGCGGCGGAGTCGTCGGCGGACGGGTCGGGCTCGGGCTGGCTCTCGGCAGGGGCGTCGGTCATGGCGGTCCTCCGGTTACTGAGACTGCCAGTGATGATCCCACTGCTGCCGGTTCGCCGGTATCGGGTGGTCAGGACAGGCCGTAGACGCGGTGGGCGTTGTCCGTGCAGATCATTCTGGCGATGCGGGTGGCGTCGGTGGGGGTCCAGGCGTCGTCGTCGATGCCGTCGTTGAGAAAGGTGGCCAGGCCGCGGCGGAACAGGACGGCGCCGAGGAGGAACAGTTCAGCGAGGGCGAAGGCGTCGGTGGAGAACAGGAACTTGCCGAACGGGGCGAGTTCGAGGGCTTGCGCGAGGAGCGCGGCGGAACCGCGGCCGGTGCTGTGCACCGCGAGGCCAAGGTCGAGGTGCACGTTCCCGAAGACCTGCGCGAGATACGCCGCCTCTCGGTGGTACGGGTAGCAGTGCAGCAGCAGCACGCTGACGCCCGTCGGGGCGATCGTCCGCAGCAGGCCGGTGAGCAGCAGCGGGTTGCCGCTGGCGAGGTCAAGGTCGCTGTCGCCATAACCGGCGTGGATCTGCACTGGCAGCCCGGCGTCCACGCCGCACCAGATGAGGAACGAGTGCAGCACCGGGTCGTGGAGGCGGATCGGCGCGCCGGCCCGGATCTCGTTGATCCAGGTGCGGGTGGCGGCGGCGACCGCACGCTCGCTGGGCCGCCGTTCCGGCAGGTCCAGTCCGGCGCGGTAGGCGGCGACGGACTTCACCGCGACCGTCGACGGGTCACGTCCGCTGATGCGATCGCGCACCGTGTCGGCGAGGTGGCTGACGCCGATCTGGCCGGTGAGCACGTCGACGGCGGCGAGTTCGGCGACCCGTTCGAGGCGCAGGATGTTGAGCCCACGGCCGCCGGCGAGGGCGGCGAGTTCGGTGGCGCTGGTCAGCGGTTCGGGTTGGAAGCCGGTGTCCACGCAGAACGTGGCGATGCCCGCGGCGGTGAGCAGCCGCCGGTGGACCTCCTCGTGGCCGAGTTCGGCCCGACGCTCCAGGTAGGTCTCCGGGTTGGCGTGCGGCGGCAGGTCGAGGACCGGCGCGCACCAGCGACGCAGAGCGAACCCGACCTGGCTGTCGAAGACGGTCGTCCCGGCCGGGCCGGGGACGTCGGCCTCGGTGAGCATGGTCTCGAACTCGGGCCGGGTCAGGTCACGCTGGACGAGCCCGTGACAGTGGTGGTCGACGAGCGGGTGATCGACGATCTGATGGCCGACAAGGCGATGGCCGGCCAGTGGGTGATCGGCGACTCCGAGACGCTCCATCCTTGGGAGATCCCCCCGGACGGGCCGCTCATGCCTCCCAGCCGCTGCGACAGAGAGTCAGCCAAATTTGTGCACACGACTTGTGGATAACCTGTGGATGACTGGAGCCTCCCTGGGGACAGTCGGAACGATAGCCGGTGATGTTGGCGTGTTATCAGACTTTCTTGTCGCGAAGACAACTGTGGAAAACCCAACTTCGCCGCGAGGGTGACGTACGGTTACGGGCATAGCGATGGCCCTCTGCCGCAACCCTCTGTGATGAGGGCGGCCTGTCGCCACTCGCGTGGCGTTGAAGCAGGAGTTGTTCGTCCCGCGCAGGCATGAGTGGCCCCGGTCACGTTACTTTGGCGCGTGTGCGCGTCACGACCCCACAATGAGGCGCACCCGTCCGAGGAGCCGCGTGTGCACAAGGTTCTGGTCGCCAACCGTAGCGAAATCGCCGTCCGCGTCTTCCGAGCAGCCCACGAACTGGGCCTGCGCACAGTCGCCGTCTACACCCCGGAGGACGTCTCCGCCCTGCACCGGACGAAGGCCTCCGAAGCATATGAGATCGGCGGCCCAGGTCATCCCGTCCGGGGTTACCTCGACATCGACGCCCTGCTCGCCGTCGCCAAGCAGGCCGAGGTGGACGCGCTGCACCCCGGCTACGGCTTCCTGTCCGAATCGGCGGTGCTCGCCGAGGCCTGCGCATCGGCGGGCATCACCTTCGTCGGCCCGCCGCCGGCGGTGCTGCGCCTGACCGGGGACAAGGTGGCGGCCCGCGACGCGGCGATGGCGGCAGGGCTGCCGGTGCTGCGGGCGTCCGCGCCGCTGCCCGACGGTGCCGGCGCCGCCGAGGCGGCCGAACAGGTCGGATTCCCGCTGTTCGTGAAAGCGTCCGCCGGTGGTGGCGGGCGTGGTCTGCGCCGGGTCGAGCGACCCGCGGACCTCGCCGACGCGGTCGGTAGCGCGTCACGGGAGGCCGCCGCCGCGTTCGGCGACGGCACCGTGTTCCTGGAACAGGCGGTGACCCGGCCCCGGCACATCGAGGTCCAGGTGTTCGCCGACGGCTACGGCAACATCATCCATCTGTACGAGCGGGACTGCTCGGTGCAGCGCCGCCACCAGAAGGTCGTCGAGATCGCCCCGGCGCCGCGCCTGGACGAGGCACTGCGCGCCAGCATCTGCGCCGACGCGGTCCGCTTCGCCCGCCATGTCGGCTACGTCAACGCCGGCACCGTCGAGTTCCTCCTCAGCGCCGACGGCAGTTACACGTTCATGGAGATGAACCCCCGCATCCAGGTCGAGCACACGGTGACAGAGGAGGTCACCGGCGTCGACATCGTCGCGGCGCAGCTGCGCGTCGCCGCCGGGGAGAGCCTCGCCGACCTCAACCTCGAGCAGGAGAAGATCGCGCTGCGCGGCACCGCGATCCAGTGCCGGGTCACCACCGAGGACCCGGCGGACGGCTTCCGGCCCGACACCGGCACGATCAGCTTCTACCAGTCGCCGGGCGGCCCCGGCGTCCGCCTCGACGGGGCGACCTACGCCGGCGCCGAGGTCAGCCCGTACTTCGACTCGCTGCTGGTGAAGCTCACCACCCGCGGCGGCACCCTGGAGAAGTCCGCCCGACGCGCCCGCCGGGCGCTGGGGGAGTTCCGCATCCGCGGCGTCCGGACGAACATCGACTTCCTGTCGATGCTGCTGGCCGACCCCGACTTCCTCGACGGCGGGGTGACCACGTCGTTCATCGACGAGCGGCCTGAGCTGCTCGCGCCCGGCCAGGGCACCGACCGCACCAGCCGCATGCTCGCCCGGCTCGCGCAGAGCACCGTCAACGGCTACGCCCGCCCGGCGACGCCGTTGGTCGACCCGCGGATCCGGCTGCCCGCACTGCCCTCGGCATCCGCGGGTGTCGGCGCCGGCGCCGAGATCGGGCCGGGCGCACCGGTCGGTGCCGGCCTCGCCGTGCCGGCGGGATCGCGCCAGCTGCTCGCGGAGCTCGGGCCGGCCGGCTGGGCGGCCCGACTGCGCGCGCAGGAGGCGCTGGCCGTCACCGACACCACCCTGCGTGATGCCCACCAGTCGTTGCTCGCGACCCGGCTGCGCAGCTTCGACATCCTGGCGGCCGCGCCGACGTTCGCGGCGCTCACCCCGAACCTGCTCAGCCTCGAGGCCTGGGGCGGCGCGACATACGACGTGGCGCTGCGCTTCCTCGCCGAGGACCCGTGGGAGCGCCTGGCGGCGCTGCGCTGCGCCGCGCCGAACATGTGCCTGCAGATGCTGCTGCGCGGCCGCAACGCCGTCGGCTACACCCCGTATCCGGATGACGTGGTGCGGGCGTTCGTCGCGGAGGCCGCCGCCACCGGCGTCGACATCTTCCGGATCTTCGACGCGCTGAACGACTTCGAGCAGATGCGCCCGGCGATCGAGGCCGTCCTGGAGACCGGCACGGCGATCGCCGAGGGCACCCTCTGTTACACCGGCGACCTGTCCGACCCCGGCGAGCAGATCTACACCCTCGACTACTACCTGCGCCTCGCCGACCAGCTCGTCACCGCCGGCGTGCACGTCCTGACAATCAAGGACATGGCCGGGCTGCTGCGCCCCACCGCCGCGTCGACGCTGGTCACGGCCCTGCGGGAACGGTTCGACCTGCCCGTCCACCTCCACACCCATGACACCGCCGGCGGCCAGCTCGCCACCCTGCTCGCCGCGTCGGCGGCTGGGGTCGACGCCGTCGACGCCTGCGCCGCCCCGATGTCCGGCGGCACCAGCCAGGTGAACATGTCGGCGTTGGTCGCCGCGACCGACCACACCCCACGGGCCACCGGCATCGCCCTGTCGGCGCTGTCGACGATGGAGGCCTACTGGGAGGCCGTCCGCGACCTGTACGCGCCGTTCGAGGCCGGGCTGCGGGCGCCCACCGGCGCCGTCTACCGCCACGAGATCCCCGGCGGGCAGCTCACCAACCTGCGCCAGCAGGCGATCGCGCTGGGCCTCGGCGACCGCTGGCCGGCCGTCCAGGAGGCCTACGCGGTCGCCAACGAGCTGCTCGGCAAGCCGATCAAGGTGACGCCGACCAGCAAGGTCGTCGGCGACCTCGCGCTGTTCCTGGTCGGTGGCTCGGTGGACGTCGAAACGCTGCGCGAGTTCCCCGAGCGCTACGACCTGCCCGCCAGCGTCCTCGGCTACCTCGCCGGGGAGCTCGGCACCCCGCCCGCCGGGTTCGCCGAGCCGTTCCGCGAGCGGGCGCTGGCCGGGCGCCACCCGGCCCCGCCGAACGCGGTGCTGGACGCCGCCGACGCCGACGAGCTGGCAGCCGTCGGCACCCGGCGCCGGGCCGCGCTGTCCCGGCTGCTGTTCCCCGGGCCGTGGAAGGACTACCTCGGCGCCGTCGACAGCTACGGCGACTCGTCGGTGATCCCGACCGAGGGCTACCTGTACGGCCTGCGTCCCGGGCAGCCCATCGGGGTCACCCTCGAACCCGGCGTCGAGATCATGGTCGAGCTGGAGACCCTGTCCGAGCCGGATGACGCCGCCATGCGCACCCTCTACCTGCGGGTCAACGGACAGCCCCGGCCGGTGCGGGTCCGCGACGCGTCGATCACGGCGACCACCACCGCGGCCCGCCGCGCCGACCCGGGCGACCCGAACCAGGTCGGCGCCGGCCTGCCCGGCATCGTCACGTTCGTCGTCGCCCCCGGCGAGACCGTCGCCGCCGGCCAGAAACTCGCCGTCGTCGAGGCGATGAAGATGGAGGCCGCCGTCACCAGCCCCGCTGCCGGCACCGTTGCGGAACTCGTCCGCACCAGCGGCGACTCCGTCGAGGTCGGCGACCTGCTTCTCGTCCTGCGACCGTAGGCCCGGTGGGCGGGTCCGGATCTTTCCGGGCCCGCCCCGGCGTCACCATGTTTTTCGGTGTGGTTGGAGGAGGACGAAGAGGGAGTCGTCGAGGTTGAAGGGTCCGCCGTCGCGGGTGTGGATGGTGGTGGGGGTGATGTGGCGGGTGGTGTCGGTGAGGTGGGTGTCGGTGTGGTTGGGCTGGGGTGGTGGTGGTGTGCTGGTGAGGGTGGTGTTGCCGTGGTGGTCGTGGACGGTGATGGTGCCGTTGGTGGTGCGGGTCAGGGTGAGGTTGTGGTTGTGGATGGTGCGGTGGTGGGTTCCGCAGACGAGGAGCAGGTTGTCGATGTTGGTGGGGCCGTTGTCTTCCCAGGGGATGAGGTGGTGGAGGTGGATGAAGTGGGTGTGCTGGCAGGTGGGGTACTGGCAGCGGCCGCGGTCGCGGAGGTGGACGGCGTCGCGCAGGCGGCGGGTGGGGAGGCGTTGTCGGCGGCCGAGGTGGAGGGGGTTGTGGTGGGTGTCGGTGAGGAGG
>NZ_JALKFU020000196.1 GCF_023242965.2 Frankia sp. AgKG'84/4 | reverse complement strand
GTGGTCGCGTCCGCGGCCGCGGCCGCGGCGCCGGTGGCCGTCGAGATCATCACCTGGCCCGCGTCGGCGGCGCCGTCCGCCTCCGCGCCGCCGCCGCAGCCGCCGAGGGGCACCACCGCCGCCGCGCACAGGGCCATGGCGACTTTCCGTATCGCTGACATAACCGGCATTCTGCTCCCCGGGTGCGGGTCTGGCTGTCGGAACCCGGACCTCGCCCGGAACGGAACTGGTCGCCGTCGCGGGGCCGGCGACCCAGGAACCGCGCGACGGTTCATAACGAAGGCATTCGGGTCATGCCGGACGACGTCGTCCGGCCGCTTTTCCCAGCGGCCGCACGTTTTCTCTGCCGCAATCCGGGGAGCCCGCGTTGCCCGGCTGTTTCAAGGTGTGCCGTGGTTCGGGCCGTCGTACTTTCGAGGTGGGCGTGCGAGAGCTTCGCGAATTCCACGCCTGGCCACCAACAGGGGAGAACGATCATGGTGCAGACCAGCAGAGACCGCGACGTCGTTGACTGGACGGATCTCGGCAAGGATCTGTGGTCCTACCTGACAGGCAAGGGTGCCGCGATCAACTACCAGTTCGTCGACATGCTCGTCGAGGTGCCGCGCGACACCGGGCCGGACGCCGCCCGCGCCACCTGGCGGCTGCACGGCACGCTGCGGGTCGTCACCTCGGACAACGACTCGGCCGGCGGCGGCCTCACCAACGGCGCCGCGCGCTAGTGAACGCCCGCTTCGAGGGCGACGTCGCCTTCAGCGTCGAGGACGCGTCCGGATCGGTCGGCGGGCGCATCGAGGCGTCCGCCGACCAGATTCGGATCACCACCGGTCAGCCGGGCAGGTTGTGGTCGGCCGCGGGGGACCTCCTCGCGGCCCTCCCGGCCGATGTGCTGCCAGCCGGGCTCCGCGACGGCCGCGGTGGGCTGCGTGGGCTCGCCGAGGGCCTCGCCGCCGAGGGGGTGACGGTTGAGATCAACAGTCTGGCCGGCCCGCTCGTCACCATCGGTGCCGACGTCGACTCCCGCCTCGGTGCTCTGACCGCGGGCAGCCGCCGGGTAGAGCCCCATCGCCGGGCCGCTCTGCCCGGTTCCCCCGCCGTGACGCGACGAACGGCCGTGACGCGACGAACGGCCGTGACGCGACGAACGGCCGTGGCCGGGTTCGCGGCGCTCGCCGCGTTCGCGGTCGGGTTCGCGGCGCGAGGCTGGGCCGGCCGTCGGCCGCGCTGACCCCGCTGCCTCTCGTCCTGCTGGCCACCGCGGCGACGGTCATCGCCTCCCAGGCTGTGATCACCGGGGCGTACCCGGTCGCGGCCCAGGCCGCCGAGCTCGGCCATCTGCCTCGGCTCCGCCGCCCACGAGACTGCCCCGTCATCATGGGCTCACACATCGACCTGCAATGGGCGACAACGAGCCGAGACCACAGAGCTCCTCGGCCATGCGGCTGCTTCGCAGAGCCGGGTGCCCCCGAGTGTCAGACGCCGGGCACGATGCGCAGGTCGCGTACGGCGCCGCCGGCGAGGGCGGCGAGGGCTTGCTGGTAGGCGGCGCCGTCATGGGCGGCCCGGGCGGTCTCGACCGAGTCGAAGGCGATGAGGACGGTGCGGGACTTCTCCCCGGCCTCGTAGGTCAGCTCGGGAAGGCCGCGGGCCAGGAAGGTGCCGCCGGCGGCGCGCAGGGCCGGACCGGCCAGCGCGGCATACGCCGCGACCTTGGCCTCGTCGGAGATCTCCTTGTACACAGTGATCCAGTAGGCGGTCATGACGCCATCCTGCCCGAGGCCGGGGGCTTGGCGGGCACCCCATTCCGTTTCCTTCGGCCGTCTCGCCCCGGCCCGCCGTCCAGGCAAGGGACCGGGAAGGCAACAGCTCCCTTCCCGCCCTGGGCGGTTCATCCCCTCCGGTCCTGTCTGGTCCGACCGTGGTGTGCCCGGAGTGGCGCCGGTGTGTTCCCGTGCGGGCCTTGGCGGTGACTCGACGGAGGTGGCCGGTGGCATGGGAGTATGGGCGGGCAGGTCCGGTGTCGGGGAGCGGGAGGTTGTGGTGTCGCAGAGCCGTACGCCAGGCCGGGGCTCCTTCGACAGCGCCATCCCGGCGCATTTCGTGCAGCCGGACGGTGGCCGCGTCCCGTTTCCCGCGTCGCTCGGCTTCGACGAGGCGGACCCGTTCGCCGTCACGCTCCGGCTGCGCACGACTGACATCCGCACGGTGACCTGGACGTTCGCCCGTCAGCTGCTGATCGACGGGTCGCGCCGGCCCGCCGGGGTCGGTGCCGTCGAGGTACGTCCGCAGGTGCGTGCGGGCAGGCGGTCGCTCGTAGTCACGATGACCTCGGCGGCTGGCCGGGCCGTGGTCGAGCTGGACTACGACCACGTCGCCGCGTTCATCCGCGACACCTACGACGCCGTCCCGTTCGGCTCGGAGACCGACCACGTCGACTGGCAGGCCGAACTCGACCGGCTGCGCGACGGTGAGGTGTAGCAGCCCCGCCGCGCGTCACCCCACACCGATGGCCCGGCATCGCAGGCGGATCTGATGGTTTCCAGGAGTCGGGCTGGTTCACCCTCGACGCCGACGGCATGCACATTTCCCTCACCCATCCACGAGGCGTGTTCTCCACCTCGCCGGACAATGCGCCGCGGCCGGGGGCCTGTCGGTTGGCGAGTCAACGCCGTGGGAGATGTCCGGCGACGCGTGCGCCTGTGCTGAGGGTTTCCCCGGCGCGCCCGCCGGCGGCTGGGACCTGTCCTCGGCGGATTCGTCGCAGGGACGAATGAGGGCCGGAACCCCGGTGTTCGCGGGACGGCCGGCCTCCTGGCGCGGCGATCTACCGGGGATTCTCCGGAGATCATCCACGGCTCGCGGACGTAGTTCCCAGCGGTGGCGGCGGGTGCGCCCGGAAATCGGCGGAGCTCGCGGCTGAAAGTGGGCGACTACGCCGGAGATCTCGGTGACACTACTCGCGCTGGGTCTTCGATCGCCAGCCGAGCCATCATTGGGCGGGACTGGCGCAGGACCATCGGCCTTGAAATCTGAGCCTATCGGGGGTGCCGGAAGCCCGGCGCATCCGATTTTTCTCGGCGCCGTCGCACTGTACGGCGCGTGACCGCGGTGGATTTTCTCTCCGTAGGCCATCCGTCGACTTCCCTTAACCTGCTATCAGGTACCTTTGGTGACGGCTTCGACGGATACGGACATCCGGGGCGATAACCATCGTCGCGTCCGGCAAAGCGGAGACAAGTGTTTCCAGGATCCTGGGCACGGCCTGGGGTCGGCGTTGGCGATGCCGGCCACGATCGAATATACGATCGACACGGACTCGAGCTCGGGCCGCCTCGCCGCCCGCGCACGAGGAGCCACGAATGGCTACGCCGTGTAGCCAAGCTGTGTCTGTGTGGCGCAACGCGCCGGCAATCGTCATTGCCCAGGGCGTCGACCTGGGAATGATTGTCATTGGTAGGTCGGTGTACAGACATTAACGGGGGAATCCGTGGTGTGGTCGCGTCTCGGGATGGAGATGGTCGGCGCCCGGGCTTCATCTCCGCTGGTACGGGGCACCGAGCGCTATATCTGTCCGCCAATCGGGTATAGTCCAGCCTATGAATCGTCAATCACGACTGGTTCGTCGGCCTCTCGGGCGCCGCATTTTCAGTCCGGCACCACTACACATCGGGTAGTCGCGGATGGCCGAAATCCAGCGCCGGACCCGAGCGGACAAAGGGGCGATACGACTCAATCGACGTGATCTTTTCGCCCTTGAGTGGATCTATGATATGGAGGCGATCTTCGAGGCAGATATACCGGTACTGCTGGACCCGGCGAAGCCCATCACGCGCAACGCCGTGCGCGCCGTAGTGCGGCGGTGGGAGAATGCGGGCCTCGTCGAAGCGGAGCATGCCGTCACTTATCAGGGACGGTTGATCCATGTTACTCCCGCCGGCCGACGCCTGGTGATCCGGGCCGAGCTCGACACCATGCCGACCGTCGTCCCACCTGTCCTCGGCGACCTCCACCGGGCCCTGGTTTCCCGTGCGCGGCTGCGCATCGAAGAGCGAGGCGTCGCGGAGGCGTCTGTCGACGAGTGGGTGAGTACCCGTCGTTGGCGGCTAGAGAATGCGGTACCGGTTCGGCATGAAATGCCCGAACCGGATGGTCTACTTTACTTGAACGATAGCACGATCAGCGTTGTCCTGCTTTGCCATACCATCACCGAAATTCAGCGGCTCCATTCCTTCTTGTCCGTACTAGCTGCCGAGTATCCCAAGGTGCTGCTCGTAGTGCCGCAGGAACTGCTGACGCGAACCAGAGAGCTGATCTTCGGCGCCTGGGTGACTGTTCTAGGCAATAGTGGCGACAGTCTGCATATTGTCATTATCTAGGATCTTGGCCGCGAGGGCAGATCGGGAGGCTGTCCTCGCGGCCGTGTCGCGCCTTCTCTCGCCGAACGAAGATCCATGAGGCGGACGCCGAGCCCTCGCGCGCGAGCTGTCGGCCGGAGCCGCGGCCCGGCGTGGGCGCCGGACCGGCCCGCGATGCGCCACGGACGCATCGCGGCGCGCTCCGGCCAAGGGCTCCGACTACGAATCCACGACTATTCGGGATTCACTCTCGTCGATGGGTTTCTCCAGAGATTGGTATAGCGGGCCTCCGCATCCGGGTTCCGATAGATACACGCGGTGGAGAACGGACGGTACAGGTTGGAGCCGACGTTTCCCGGGTCGCAGTTGTTGAAATACGCCTCGTAGAGGAAGCCCCGGCCGGCGCGCGCCGCCATCCAGTCGTGCATCCACTGGACGAAGGTGGCGCTGTCGCCGCCACCGTTCACCCCGGAGCCGGGTGCGACGCCCCACTCGCCGATGCCGAACTGCTTTCCGTGGGCTCGGGCGAAGTTGTACAGCCAGGTGAGGCCGCCGACGGCGTTCGCCTGGGCGTTGAAGGCCGCCAGGCTCGCCGAGGGTGGGTAGTGATCGTAGGCGTCGATGCCGACGCTGTCGACGTAGGCGTCGCCGGGATAGAGATCCAGCGGGTTATGGCTGGGGGGGAACTGGGAGAAGTGGGCGTTGATGGTCCAGTCGAGAACCGGATCGGGATTCGCGGTGGCTCTGATCGCGGTCGCGATATGGCGCCAGCAGTTCACGTAGTTTCTGGCGTTGTAGGCGGTCCACTGGAACCAGTTGCCGTTGGCCTGCCAGGCCACGCGGATGATCGAGTTCTGTCGTCCGGTGCTGTTCAGGGTGTTGCCGAAGGTGCGCCAGAACGTGTCGTAGGCGCCGGTCGCGCAGGTGGCCAGCGAGGAGCCGGTGTTCTCGGGGAACGCGGGGACGGAGATGATCAGGCGGCCCGGCCAGCCGGCGTAGTTCTCCTCCGCGAAGCCGGGCCGGACGATCGCATCCCAGCTGTCCCTGGCTGTGTAGACATGGGCGAGGTCGCAGAGGCTGCCGCGGAAGGCGCAGAAGGAGTCCACCGCGGTGGGGGTGTTCTGCGGGTCGCCGTTCACCCCGGACAGCCACGGCAGCCCGGACCGGTTGGCTCCCGGCGGCGGTGGGGGCAGCGGGTCCACCGGCGGGCTCGTCGCGGCGATGCCGGCCCGGTCGAAGGCGGTGACGGTGTTGTCCGAGGCGGGATTGCGCTGGCCGGTGTTGATGATCTGCAGGATATGCGCGCCGTTGATGAGGCGGGACGAGGTGAACAACAGCGCCACACTCGACGTGGGCGCGTAGGAGTCCACGATGGTGGACAGGCCGAAGTCGACGGAGATCGCCATGATGCCGCCATGGGACTCCCTGATCCCGTAGACGCTGATCTGGGTGCCGGTGAAGCGGATGGTCGCGGTGCTGCCCGCGGTCGAGGAGTACCGGAAGCTGTTGTTGGGGGTAGGCGGCACACAGCCGCCGCACGCCAGCCAGGAACCGGTGTAGGAGACCTGGTCAGCCCCGACGCCGATCTGGTTGTCCTCGATTGATCGGGTGATCGTGTCCACCGGGGGCAGGCCGGGGTCCGTCAGTGCCTCCGCCCGGTCGAAGGCGACGACGGTGGCGTCCGAGGCGGGATTGCGCTGGCCGATGTTGATCAGAGTCGCCTGGTGGGTCCCGCCGCGGAGCACCGGCGAGGTGTAGATGACCGTGGAGACCGGGTGTAGTACATAGGTGTCGATCGTGATGGAGGGCGCGCCGTCGATGCTGACGGTGGCCAGACCGCCGTGGTAGTCCCGGACGCCGTAGATGCGGAACTGCGTGCCGGTGAACCGGATCGTCGCGGTGGCGTCGCTGCTCGTCGAGTAGTGAAAGCTGTTGTTGGGCGTGGCCGGTGTGCATCCGCCGCACTGTGCCCAGTCACCGGTGTAGAAGACCTGGTTCAGGCCCGTGCCGATGCTGGTGTCCTCGATGGTGCCGGTCACCACCGGCGCGGCCCGCACGGGTAGCGCTACGCCCAGCAGCGCCACGGCCATCGTCGCGACAACCAGGAGCGCCCGCCACGCCGGCCCGCGGGCAGCGGCCGTCACGCGGCCGTGCGACGAGCCGACACGTCGCCGGCTATCGCCCGGCCCGCGGCATCGAGAGAATCCTGGCCTTTCCGGGTCTTGAGAACGCACCCTACTACCCCTTCCTTCGGTCGGCGGCCCGACACTAACGGAGAGTAAAAGTCGGCTGCGTAAGGTTGCCTCCGCGGAGCGAGTCGAGGTCATTCGGTCGGATTCGATGCCGCCTGCCCAGGCCGCCGTATTCACCAACGAACTCGATTTTAAGTGCCTACCAATGCCTGGTCGGTCGAGGGACGGCACGCCGAATGACCGCTGCCGCAGGAGTTTCCCGGGTATCGCTTCGCGGCGGACCGCAGCGATGTTTGCGGGGAGCCGGGTGCCGTGTCGTTGGCGGCCGGATGGTCGGCCCGATGGCATAGTGCCGACCGGGGGGTCAGGCCATCAATGCGGCAGCTACCCGCGGTACGGCGGTCTTTTGGCCAACAACGCGGGCGGCTGGGCGGCAGTCATGAAAGGAATAGGGAATGGACAATCGTCGTACGATTGTGCGGGCTGGTCTGTTGTCAGCACTGGCGTTGGCGCCTGCGCTGCCGCTGCGCCGGCGCCGTGACACGCGCCCGGCGAGTGCGTGGCCCGAGGCCGCCGTTCTGATGGAAACGTCCGTGCCGATCCTCGCGCAGCGCTCCGATCGGGTTGCCCTGCGGGCACCCGTCGGCGCGGGTATTCCCGACCCCACCGGCGTGGGCCCTGGCCAGGTGACCTGCGGGACGGCGGACGGCCTTCTCGCCGGATTCTGGCAGCGCTCGCCGTATGAGGTCACCGGTTTCGTCTGGCGGGCCGGCGTGCTGCGGGTGCTGCCGCAGAGCAGCCGCCCCAACGCGATCAACAAGGCGGGATTCCTCGTCGGCGATATCATCAGCCGCTATTCTCGTCAGGCGTTCCGATGGGCCTATGGTCAGTACCAGCCCCTCGGCTATCTGGGCGGAACCGACGAGCTGGGTGGTCGGTGGAGTCAGGCCGCCGGCATCAACGTCCGCGGCCAGATCGTGGGCACCACCAGCATCGGCAACGGTGACCGGCATGCCTACATCATCGCCGGAGACGGCATGGTCGACCTGGGGACGCTGGGGGGACTGACGAGTGAAGGAGTTGCCATCAACGACCTTGGCCAGATCTGCGGAAACAGCGCCACGGCCACGGGCCGGTCGTATGCGTTCGTCTGGTCCAACGGGCACATCTACAGCATCGGTGCTCTTGGCGGTGGTGGGTGGAGCCGGGCGGTCGGGTTGAACAACCGGAGTCAGGTGGTGGGGACGAGCGAGATGTCCGGCGGTGTGAGCCGGGCATTCCTGTGGGAGCGGGGAAGACTCCGCGCCCTGCCGCCTCTGCCCGGGGATCAGCACACTGAGGCGGTCGGTATCAACGACAACGGTGAGATTCTGGTCCGTAGCATCGGGGCGCAGACCAACGCCTTCGTCTGGTTCTGCGGCCGGAGCACCAGAATCGCGAGCCTCGGCGGTCGGGTCGATCCGGCGGGAATCGATGCCGAGGGATATGTGGCCGGTACGGCTACCAACGCGGCCGGAAATGATCATGCGTTCCGCTGGCACCGCGGGATCACCACCGATCTCGGCACTCTGGGCGGTGCCTACAGCTCCGCCGCGTGCATCACCCCGTCGCACACCGTGGGTGGCGGCTCAGCGGTCGCCCAGGGAGTTCCCCAGGCCGCGTTCTGGACGCTGTGACCGAAGTAATACGCGGTGCTCGACGGCGACCCCCGAATCGAAGTGTGCGTCGGATTCATTGTGCTGGCCTGTCGCTGATGCGTAGTCGTCGTTCTTGTCGACTGCCTGGAGTGGGGCTGCGAGTACGCACCCACTCAAGGGTCGGAATGGGATCGACCCACAGTGCGGTTACTCGACCGGTCCGGGGTCGACATCGCGGGGAGGTGACCGAGTAGGCGAGGTGCCTTCTTCGAAACGGGACGGACGGCGATTCGGGGATGCCACTCCGAAGGATCGTGCCGCTGGAGTGCTGTCCGCATTTCCTTCGACGGAAGGAATACCGATGTGGTTGTTACCCGGTAAGGCTGGTCCGCGCGGCCGCGCGACCCCCCCCGACGCGGGGAGGGTCCGCCGTCGTTCCCTGTCTCTTATAAACAAATAAGACCCCACCACACCATAAGGTGCATCTCGT
>NZ_JALKFU020000195.1 GCF_023242965.2 Frankia sp. AgKG'84/4 | reverse complement strand
GGCCGGGTCAGGGGCGCGGGCGGCGGCCAGGGCTGCCCCGCGGGACGCGCCCACGCCTCGCGTTCGGCCGGTCCGCCGCCTCTGCGCTCTATGTCGCCCATGGCCTCTCCCCCTGCTCCGGTCAGCCATCGCTGCCACCATGAGCATCGGTCCGGGGCCTTATGAACCGGCTTGCGCCGCCTGAAAATCTCCTGGGCATTACCGCCGGTCCGCGCCGGTCGGCACCGCCGCCAGCAGGCGCAGCTTGTCCTCGTCCGGGCTGGCGGGTTCGGCGTGGAAGAGCACGAGTCGCAGCGGCCGGTCGCCGGGCAGTTCGAGGTTCTCGTAGCGCAGATCGAGATCGCCGACTCCGGGCGTCCAGAATCGTTTGATCCCGTGGGAGCGCTCCGCGACCTCGCCGGTCCCCCACAGCTGCGCGAAGTGGTCACCGCGCAGCATCAGATCGCCGATCAGCCGGGCCAGGTCCTGATCGTGGCGATACCTGGCCGACGCGGCGCGCAGTTGGCCCACCGTCGCCAGCGCCACCGGACGCCAGTCCCGGTAGAACCGGTGGCTGGCCGGGTTGAGGAACACGTATCTCGCGAGGTTCTCCTCCGTCGTGGAGTCGAAGAACGGCAGGCGTGCCTGCGCGTTGGAAGCGACCACGTCGAACCTGTGGTTGATGAGCAGCGCGGGGACGTGAAGGGATTGGATCAGGCTGGTCAGGCCAGGCCGGACGGTCTCCACCACGGTCTTTCGCGACGATCCCAGCGCGTGGGCGAGCTCGAGCAGGTGCGCGCGTTCAGCGCTCGTCATGGAGAAGGTCTCGGCTATCGCCTCCAGCACCTGCAGCGACGGCCTGCTCGCCTTGCCCCGCTCGAGGCGCGCGTAGTACTCGACGCTGACGCCGACCAGTGCGGCGACCTCCTCGCGCCGAAGTCCGGGAACCCGCCTGCGCCGGTCCGTCGCGATGCCGAACGAGCGGGGGTCGAGCTTGCCGCGCCGCACCGCGAGGAACGCGCCGAGCGAGGTGGTGGGAACCGCCATGCCTGCACAGTCTGGCCGCATCACGCCCGTCATCCAGGACCTGTGAGTACACGTACAAACCGGTTCTTCCTCGGTCGGCGTCGCCGCGGTGAGCTTCGGCTGCCCGCGAACTCGCCTTGGAGACCCACATCAGGTCAACGCCGGCAACACCGTCCGGCTGAGGGCGCCGCCGCCGCGCGAGGGGGGCGTTCGGGTAGGAAGAACTGATTCGACCTTCCACTGGTCGCTGCGGCGGGCCGGACCGGGAAGCATGCTGGTGCCGGCGCCGCGCCGACGAACCGAGCCGGCGAAGGCCGCGACGGATGGAGCACGCATGCGTATCGGGATCACGTTGCCGGACAGCCGGGGGCCGCAGGCGCTGGGCCTGCTGCGCGACACCCTCGCCCGAGCGGCGGATGACGGGCTGCACTCCGCGTGGCTGTCGAACATCCTCGGTCTGGACGCGCTGACCGCGCTCGCGGTCGCCGGCGGCCAGGTCCCCGGCATCGAGGTCGGCACGGCGGTCGTGCCGACCTATCCGCGCCATCCGGTGGCGCTGGCCCAGCAGGCGCTGACGACGGCCCTCGCCGTGGGTGGCCGGCTCACCCTGGGCATCGGCCTGTCACACCGGATCGTCATCGAGGGCATGTTCGGCTACAGCTTCGACCGGCCGCTGCGCCACTTCGGCGAGTACCTGGACGTGCTGCTGCCGCTGCTCGACGGCGAGGCTGTCGACGTGAAGGGCGAGACGGTGCGCGCCGCGGCTGCGCTGACCACGCCATCGACGGGGCGGGTACCGGTGGTCGCCGCCGCGCTCGGGCCGCGCATGCTGCGCCTGGCCGGCGAGCGGGTCGACGGGACGGTGCTGTGGATGACCGGGCCGAACACGGTCCGCGATCACATCGTGCCGACGATCCAGGGCGCGGCGTCCGCCGCCGGTCGCCCGCCGGCCCGGGTGGTGGCGATGCTGCCGGTGGCCGTCACCGACGACGTGGACGCGGCGCGGGCGCAGGCCGCCGAGGAGTTCAAGGTCTATGGCACGTTGCCGTCCTATCGGGCGATGCTGGACCGCGAGGGCGTCGCCGGGCCGGCCGACGTCGCGGTGATCGGTGGGGAGGACGTGGTGCGCGCCAGGTTCGCCGAGTTCGCCGCCGCCGGCGTCAGCGATCTCATCGCCGGCGAGTTCCACGGGCCGACGGCCACCCGCACCCGCGCCCTGCTCCGCGAGGTGGCCCGCGAGTCCGCCTGACGTTGTCGCGTCCGTGCCACGCGAGTGAGGGAAGTTCCGTGAGCGCTGAGCAACCCCGGGTTGGCTTCATCGGCCTGGGCCATCAGGGTCGACCGATGGCCGACCGGATGATCGAGTGCGGTGTCCGGCCGCTGCTGTGGGCGCGTCGCGCGGAGATCCTCGACCCGTACCGCGAGACCGAGGCGCGGATCGCCGCCTCCCCCGCCGAGGTCGGCGCCACGTGTGACGTCATCGGTCTGTGCCTGTACGACGACGCGGCGACCGACGCGGTGCTGTTCGGCCCGGACGGCATCATGACCACCGTCCGGGCGGGCACGGTCATCGCCGTGCACGCGACCGTCGGTCCGGACTACGTCATCGACCTCGCCCGGCGTGTCGCCGAGGCCGGGGTGCGCGTCGTCGACGCCCCGGTCAGTGGCGCGGACGCGGCGCGCGCCGGCGAGCTTCTCGTCATCCTCGGCGATGAGGACGGCGACGGCGCCCGCTGCGCGCCGATGTTCGACGCCTACGCCTCCCGCGTGGTCCGCGTCGGCGGCCTCGGCGCCGCGCAGACGGCGAAGCTGCTGAACAACGCGCTCATGGCCGCCACCACGGGGCTGGTCTTCGACCTGTTCGAACTCGCCGGCGAGCTGGGCCTGGACTCCTCGGCGCTCGGCGAGGTCGTCGCGAACGGCAGCGGCGCGTGCTACGCGGTCAACGTCTACCGGGCCGTGGGCGACGCGCGGACCCTGTCCGTGCGGGCCTGGCCGACGCTACACAAGGACGTCGACCTGCTCGGCAAGGTCACGGCCGGCCAGCAGGTCGCCGAGCCGAGCCTGCCCGGCGTCGCCGCGGCCACCATCCGCCAGATGGTCCGGCGCCGCACCGACTGACCGGCGGATCCTGCCCGCCACCCCGGATGATCAACTTCTTCTCCTGCCGACGCGGCCCGGCGTCAGCCCTGCTGTTCGACGGTGCGGGCGAGGATGCCGAGGGTGGCGCGCAGGCCGGCCTCGGGGATGACGGGGAAGATGCCCTTGCCGCGGTAGTCCTCGGGGATCTGCGACCAGTCGTAGTACGTGGTCACCAGTGTGCCGCCGTCCTTCGGCTCCAGGCGGTAGCCGTAGAGGTGGCGCAGCGGCTCGGTGGTGACCCGGCCGCGGATGGTCCACTCGATGAGGGCGTCCGGCTCGTACTTCGTGATGACCACGGTGACGTCGTACTTGCCGAGCGGGTAGTCGTTGAGCGACTCGCGGTCCATGTGGACGACGAAGGTGTCGTCGACCGCGCCCACCAGCTCGCCCTCGGCGGACTGCAGCATCCCGGAGCTGTCGATCTTCACATGCCCGGCGGGATCGCGCAGCACGGCGAACACCGCCGACGGCGATGCCGCGATCTGCCGGGAGAGCTCGAACCGTTCGACATCCGTCATGAATCCACCCTAGCCACGGCGCCAATGCGCGCGCCAGCACAGACGACTGGCAGGACGACATGCTCCTGGTACGAGAACGCCGGCGGGCCGAACCGGGATGATGGCGCACTCCTCGTGCCTGCCGGTCAGGCGTCGCGGCGTTGCAGGGTTCGGTGCGCGGCGCCGAGGAAGAACGCCAGCCAGGCCGCGACGACGAGCACGGCGACGGCGACCGAGAGATGGCCCGCGTCCTCGGCGCCCGTCCGCGAGACGCTGTCGGTGGCCGCGCCCGGCAGGTAGATGAGGATGTGGTCCGCGACCCAGGACGGCAGCAGCCCACCGGCGATCTCCGGGGCGAACAGCAGCCCGAGCACGGACGTGACGCCCCCGGCGGTGCTGCGGGTGAGGACGGCGAAGGACAGCCCGATCAGCGGGAGGACCGGCGCCACCGCGATCGCCGTGACCAGCGTCCGTGTCTCCTCGCCGGCGTCGAGGTGGGCCGCGGCGATGCCCGGCAGGTCGTAGGCGTGGAACACCGGCTGCACGGCCAGCGTCGCCAGCACCGCCACGACGGTGAAACCCACCCAGCTCACCACCGCGACCACGGCGACCTTGGCGAGCAGGACCCGGCCGCGCCGCGGTGTCACCGTCAGCGTCACCCGAATCAGGCCCGTCCGGAACTCCCCCGCGCCGGCCAGAACTCCGAGCAGGATGATCATGACGCCACTGACCAGCCCCGATATCAGTGAGAACAGCAGCGGGTCGAAGTCGGCGCGGTCCTGGGCGCTCCACGTGTCCGATTCCAGGCCGACCGCGACGGCGAGCAGCACGCACAGCGCCACCCCGAGGATCGGCCCGAGCCAGGCGATCACCCTGGTCGCGCGCATGGCCCGCAGTTTCAGCCATTCCGCGGCGACCGTGTCCGTCCACGTCGGCGCCGGAAACCGGCGGTTGCCTGGTGACGCGGGTCTGGCGGACGGCCCATGCGCGGTGTCTGGCACCAACGCGGCGGCGGTCCCGGCGCTCAGCTGCTGGCTCATGATGGGCTCCTGCCCTGGTAGTCGAGGGAGTCGCCGGTGAGTTCGACGAAGGCGTCCTCGAGGGACGCCCGCCGCTCGGCCAGCTCGTGCAGCGCGATCCCGTGCTCGGCGGCGAGATCGCCGACGGCCGCTACCACGAGGCCGGTCACCAGCAGCGTGCCGTCGGCGTCCGCCGCCGGCACCACCGCGGCGCCGGCGATCCGAAGCAGGGCTGCCAGCTCGTCCACCCGCGGTGACGCGACGCGGACGTGGGTGCCGGTGCCCGCCCGGGTGACCTCGGTGACGCTGCCGTGGGCGAGCAGCCGCCCGCGACCGAGAACCAGCACCTCGTCGGCGGTCTGGTCCATCTCGCTCATCAGATGACTGGAGACGACGACGGTCCGCCCCTCGCCGGCGCAGCGCCGCAGCAGCGCCCGCACCCAACGGACACCGTCGAGGTCCAGGCCGTTGACCGGCTCGTCGAGGATCAGGATCCCCGGATCCCCGAGCAGCGCGGCGGCGATCCCGAGCCGCTGCAGCATCCCGAGCGAGAACCCACCGATCCGCCGCCCGGCGACGTCGGTGAGCCCGACCTCGGCAAGCACCTCGTCCACGCGACCGCGGGGAAGCCCGCCGGCGCGGGCCAGCCAGCGCAGGTGCTGGCAAGCCCGCAGCCCGGCCGGCGCGGCCTTCGCGTCGAGCAGCACCCCGACTTCGCGCATCGGCGCGGCGAGCTCCCGGAACGGCCGGCCGCCGATCGTCGCCTCACCCGAGCTGGGATGATCGAGTCCGACGATCATGCGCAGGGTCGTCGACTTGCCCGACCCGTTCGGCCCGAGGAAACCGGTGACGACCCCCGGCGTCACCTCGAAGGTGAGCCGGTCCACCGAGACCGCCCGCCCATGGACCTTCGTCAGCTCGCGCACACTGATCATCGCGGGACGGCCCCGTCCGCCTGATCGTCCCCGGCCGGCGCGGGCGGCACCGCCGGGGGCCGTTTGTCCGGCATGCGGTCCGGGGTCCGGCGGTGACGGGCGTACTCGCCGTAGGCGGCGGCGAGCAGCAGTACCGCGACAAGTGCGAAACGCACCGGCCGCAACGCGTCGACCGTCCCGCCCACCCAGCCGGGCAGCAGGACACGCGGGAAGTCCACCTCCACTGCCGCCAGGACCAGCCGGACCAGCCCGTTCACGGCGAGGATGACCAGCACGCCCCCGAGCGCCGCACCAACCGCCCCAACCGCCCCAACCCGGCGATGCGATCGCCGCTCCGTCAGATCGCCGCCGTTCGGACTCCCAGAAGCTGGTGAACTCCGCGACACAGACTGGTGAGGTGAAGCGGGTGGGTCGGCACAGTGGCCCTCGTGATCGTCCATACCGGCAGGCTAGATCCACCGCCGGCGGGGTACATCCGCCGAAGGGATGGACCGCCTCCAACGATGGTCGTAATTCGCATCGGCAAAAGGTATGGTCACATCCTGGTTGCAAGCCTGACCCCGCGGGTAACGGCTTCCCGGAATCCCCGCCGAGCCTTCGCGTGTTAGCCTCAGGCGCCGCGCGGCTCGGTCGGAGGCGATCGAGACAACCACGGTGGTCGATATCCTGACAGGTGAAACAGAGGGCAAGGCCAGTCGAGGACGATATCAGTCATTCCCTTTCCATCGGGAAGTGAGGGACTCACCACATGAACAACGATACAGAAAAAGTCGCGGTCCAGGCCAGCCGACGTGGGCGATGGCTGCCTGTCCGCGAAGAGGCACTCGTCGCCTTTCGACATGCCCTGGCAGAGAAAGCCAAAAAACGATCACCCGGCGCACAGCTCGCGGCCCCCGTGCAGGACCTCGCGACTCTCGTGAACGCCGATCCCATTCTGCGCATGTACTTCACGCAGGCGATCGAGCAGGCGCTGGCGGCCGGCTACGACCTCGGGTACCACGACTTCGACGGACTGATCGTCCTGATCGACGAACTGATGACCTACGCTCCGCCGTTCGACACGACGGAACTGGTCGGCTGCCCCCTCAACGCGCTGCTCGACTGGCCTATGTGCATGCCGGCCGGCTTTCCGTTGTTCCGCTCGCCGGAGCTCAACGCGAAGTTCAAGGCCGTGCTGCGGTACTGGTGTGACTTCCTGAGCGGACCCGACTCACGCAATTACCTCATCACCGATCCTGGCGGATGGTTCTCTTCGGAGGCCCTGTCCTACATTCACATGTCAGATTTCATCTACGACGAGACCAGGCGGTACTGGGGCTTCGCATCGTGGAACGACTTCTTCACCCGCGAGTTCAAGGCCGGCGCCAGGCCAGTGGACGGGCCGACCGACAACACGGTCATCGTTAACGCCTGCGAGGCCACGCCCTACAACATCCAGAACAACGTGCAGCTCACGGACCGCTTCTGGATGAAGGCGCAACCTTACTCCCTCCTGGACATCTTCACGAGCACCCGTCAGGCGCTCGCCGAAAACTTCGTCGGCGGCGACATCTACCAGGCATTCCTCAGCGCCTACAACTACCACCGCTGGCACGCGCCCGTGAGCGGCACCATCGTCAACACCTACCTGCTGGACGGCACCTACTACTCCGACCTCGAGGCCGAAGGCCTCGACCCCGGCGGCCCCAACGACTCCCAGGGCTACATCAGCCAGGTCGCGACCCGCGCCGTGATCGTGATCAGCTGCGACGACAAGAACATCGGCAACGTCGCCTGCGTCTTCGTCGGCATGGCCGAGATCTCCTCCTGCGTCCTTGAGGTCCGCGACGGACAACACGTCACCAAGGGCGACGAGATCGGCTACTTCCAGTACGGGGGCTCCACCCACTGCCTGATCTTCCAGCCCGGCGTCATCCGGAGCTGGGTACCCCAGCCGCCGTTCGACATCCACACGCCGCCCATCAAGATTAACAAGCAGATCGCGACCGCCAACCGCTGAGAACAGACCCCGACCAGGCAGAGCAGCGGCCGGAGCATCGACTCCGCTGCAGGCGGAGATACGGGGATGGCGAGCACGACGCCGACGCGGGGACTCTGGATGGCCGCAAGCGAAGCTGCCCGAGCAGGTGCGGGGGCGGGCTGATCCCCCGGTGGGCCGACCCTCAGTTCGGGCGGGGGCGAACCAGGCCGCGGTCGTAGGCGAAGACGACGGCCTGGACGCGGTCGCGTAGGCCGAGTTTGCGCAGCACGGCCGAGACGTGGGTCTTCACCGTCGCCTCGGTGAGCACGAGTTCGGCGGCGATCTCGGCGTTCGAGCGGGCGGCCGCGACGAGGTGGAGCACCTCCGCCTCTCGTTCGGTGAGCTCCTCCAGGCCGGACCGGATGCGCCCCGGCCGGCCGCCTCGCGGGGCGGTGCCACCGCGAGCGGCGGCGGGGTCGGGATCCGGCTCGGCGGCGAGATCGCGGGCGAAGCGGTCGAGCAGGCGGCGGGTCACCGTAGGCGCGAGGAGGGCGTCGCCGCGGGAGACGACGCGGACGGCGTCGGCGAGTTCGGCGGGGCGGACGTCCTTGAGCATGAAGCCGCTGGCGCCGGCCCGCAGCGCCGCGAAGACATAGTCGTCGAGGTCGTAGGTGGTCAGGATGATCACCCTGGCGGCGCTGGTGGAGGCGGCGATGTGGCGGGTCGCCTCGACGCCGTCCATGGTCGGCATCCGCACGTCCATGAGGACGACGTCCGGCTCGCACGCCAGGGTCAGGTCGACGGCCTCGGCCCCGTCGCCGGCCTCGCCGACGACCTCGATACCCGGCCGGGCGTCGAGGATCATGCGGAAGCCGCCGCGGACCAGCGCCTGATCGTCCGCGAGCAGCACCCGGATCGGCGGCGCCGCCGGCGCACGGCGGCCTGTCGGCGTCGGTTCTGTCATCGTCCCGCTCCCCTGCCGGTGTCGGCGGGCAGCGGAAGGCTCGCCCGGACCCGGAATCCGCCGTCGTCGCGCGGGCCGATGTCCAGGCTGCCGCCGAGCATCGCCGTGCGTTCCCGCATTCCGATGATGCCGTGCCCGCCGCCGGCGACGCCCAGCCCGGCGGCGGTCACGGCCGGCGCCC
>NZ_JALKFU020000194.1 GCF_023242965.2 Frankia sp. AgKG'84/4 | reverse complement strand
GCGCCGCGCCATCCAGTGCCGTGCCGCCGGGCGGGCCCAGGCGCCGAACATGCCGCCGGCGACGGCCTCAGCATCACCGATGATCTCCATCGCGAACGGCAGTCGCCGTCGGTGCACCTCGCGGATGAGCGCGGCGCCGACCAGCCCGGGCATCACGGCCAGGTAGCGGGTGTCGACGATGTGCGGCGACCGGCCATCCGCACGCAGCTCGGCCGGGTCGGCCGCGCGCTGGAACGGCGTCGGCGCGAGTGGCCCGCCGCTCGCGAGCCCGACAGAAATCACGGAGCGTAGCGATTGGCGGGTGCGGAGATAGGCCGCCGGCCCGAGGTAGGGCGGCGCCGCCAGGACCCGGACGCCGTCTCCCTCGACCGGGAAGCCCCCGTCCCGCGTCCCCGGGGCGCCGGTGCCGGCGTGCGCGGCGCCGACCCGACCGAGCACGACGACCTCCTGGTAGGGGCCCAGGTAGGAGGTCCAGTGCTGGTAGGCCTCCCCGGGAGTGCGGGCCAGCACGGTGCCGTGGGGCCCCCGGTGAAACCGTGCCTCTGTCGCGACGACAATCCGCATGGCGCCCGCCCTCCGCCGTACTCCCTCCAGGACCTGGCTAACCTACAGCCATGATCTGACTACATAGAGATACACCACTCGGGGAGAGTTCAGGCGCGAAGGCACGAGAGGCGGCGGCCCAAACGCGAACGGGCGGGTGGGGCATGACGCCCCACCCGCCCAACCGCGGCGCCGGACGACGTTGTCCGGACGATCACGGATCACCCCAGTGAACCCCACCCCGCAGGGTTCACAGGGACGGACCCACCGCCAGGCACTTCGCCGGGTCGGGGGAACTGGCGCACAGCTCGTTGTCGTGACCGACCGACAGCGCGAGCGAGTCGTGCGCGTCGAGCGGTGCCGAGGCCGGCGGCACGCCGTTGTCGGTCGCGTTGATCGACGCGACCGCGACCCGGATGATTGCTCCGACCGGCAGCACACCCGCGACCTGGACCACGACCTCGATCGCCCGGACCTCGATCGAGTTGGCCGTCTGGACCTGACGGTTCAGCACCACGTACCCCAGCCCGGGCAACGGGATGAAGGTGTTGGGTGCCACCGAGACCGGCAGCGGTGTCCCGGCGACCACGAGGTTGAAGAACTGGGTGCCCGCCGCACTGAGCGTGGGCGGCAAGTTCGTCGTCTTGGACGCGTTCGCCTGCGACGTAATCGCGCTGGCGGTGATCAACCCGTTGAGCAGGTTCAGGCCCGACAGGTTGAGCCGCGAACTGCCGATCGAGGTCGGATTGCCGAGTACCGCCGTCCCCGTGGCGGAGATCACTCCCGTCGTGAGCAGGCCCGGCAGGCTGATGCCGACCAGGTTCGACGTGAAGGTCCCCCCGTTGCAGGGAACGCTCTGCGCGATCAGCGGCTTCACGCTGACCGGGCCCGCCGCGATGAGGTTCGAGTAGGCCAGCCCGGTCAGGAACACCGGCGGCTTCGGCAGGAACCGCGACTGGGTCGAGCCGATGACGACGTCAAGTCCCGCGTTCGGCCCGGCCGTGATCCGCACGTGTGCCCCGACGGTGCGGATACCGGTCGGCAGCAGGGTCTGCTCGTTCAGGGTGATCGATCCCAGCAGCGGGATCGGGATCACCGTGTTCGCGCCGACCGTGCCGAGCGGGATCGGGATCCCGAGGATGCTCAGACTGGCCAGCGAGACCGCACCGTTGGAGATGATGGTCGTCCCGTTGTTGACCGCGGTCGAGGTGACCCCGAGGCCGTTCAACGCGATCAGCCCACCCAGCAGGTTGACCGACGCCACCGTGCTGCGGGTGACGGCGACCTGCCGGTTGTTCGGCGCCTGCTCCGAGGTGGAGGCGGACTGGAACACGGCGGTTCCGGTCAGCAGACCCGGGATGTCGACGATGCCACCACCGGTGGACAGCAGGCCCGGCAGGGTGGTGCAGGAGATGCCGGCAGGGAACGTCGGGCCCGACGTCAACGTGCCGCCCACCGAGACCTGCGTGCCGTAGGCGAACTGCTCGTAGGCGAGTGGGTTGGCGACGGCCTGGGCCGTCCCCACGCCCACGCCGACCATGGTGACCGCGAGGACACCGCCGGACACAACGCCGGCGGTGAGCCGACGCAGTCCCACCCGAGGCGCTACGCGGAGCGAACTACGCATCAGTTCCTCCTCTCTGTAAATGGATGATGACTTACAGCGATCATCCTAGGGAGGGTTACCGTAATGACTTGACTACTCGTAAGTAATCAGCCTCGTTGAATGAGTTTCGGGCGTGTCGGCGTACGGGCCGGTCAGAGGGACTCCACGGTGAGACCGGCGTCTTCATGCCGTGGTGTCTGGGCCGGCACCCAGCCCGCGGCCAACGGGTTCGTCCCGTTCGCACCCGCCGCGGCGCCGCTCGTCGCGGGACCGCCAGAAACGACGCCGCCAGAAATGTCGCCGCCAGAATTGTCGCCGCCGACGAGGCGGCCACCGGTGACGCCGCGGTGGGTGTCCTGCGGGCCGGGCAGCCAACGGCGGGTATCCAGGACGAGCCGCGCGTGCCGGGCCACCTCGTCGCGGTCGAACGCGTCATGGTCGATGAGCACGACGACCAGGTCCGCCGCGGCGAGCTCGGCGGGAGCCGCCGGGACCAGCCGGACCCGCGCCGGCACCTGCGCCGGGTCGACGTGCGGGTCGGCGGCGTGCAGCTCGGCGCCGAGGTCGCCGAGCAGGCCCGCGATCCGCATCGAGGGCGACTCCCGCGCGTCGCCGGTGTTCTTCTTGTAGGCCAGCCCCAGCAGCAGGACGCGGCTGCCGGCCACCGACCGGTGCCGGGCGTTGAGCATCTCGGTGACCCGGCGCACGACATGGTCGGGCATGTGATCGTTGACGTCGTTGGCCAGTTCGACGAAGCGGAAGCTGCGCCCCAGGCTGCGCCGCACCCGCCAGGACAGGTAGGACGGGTCGATCGGCAGGCAGTGGCCGCCGACCCCGGGGCCGGGAGTGAACCGCAGGTAGCCGAACGGCTTCGTTGACGCCGCGTCGATCGCCTCCCAGACGTCGACGCCAAGCTCGTGGGCGAACATCGCCAGCTCGTTGACCAGCGCGATGTTGACGTGCCGGAAGGTGTTCTCCAGCAGCTTGGTGAGCTCCGCGGTGCGGGTCGACCCGACCGGGACGGTGCGCTCGACGAGGCTGTCGTAGAACGCCGTGACCGCCGCGAGGCTCGCCGGCCCCATGCCGGAGACGACCTTCGGGGTGTTGACGAGGTTCCACGTCCGGTTGCCCGGGTCGATGCGTTCCGGCGAGTAGCCGAGGTGGAACTCGACGCCCGCCGTCAGCCCGCACCCGGCCTCGAGCAGCGGCGCGACCAGCTCCTCCGTGGTCCCCGGGTAGGTGGTCGACTCCAGGATCACGGTCGCGCCCGGACGCACGAGCGACGCGAGGCTGCGGGCCGCGTCGATGATGAACGACAGGTCCGGGGCGCCCTCCCGCAGCGGTGTGGGCACGGTGATGACGGCGACGTCGAAGCCCTCGGCCCGCGCGTAGTCGGTTGTTGGCAGGTAGCGGCCGCTATCCAGCGCGGCGGCGAGTTCGCCGGGCGGGATGTCCTCGACGTAGGACTGCCCCGCCGCCAGACGCGCGGCCCGGTCGACGTCCACCTCGACGCCGACCACGTCCCAGCCCGCGGTGACCGCCCGCATCGCCACCGGAAGCCCGACATATCCCTGCCCGATCACCACAAGCTTGTTCGATGACATGAACACAGTGTCGTCGGTTGATTACACAAAGTAATGGAGCGAGCCGGCCGTGTCGTCGCCCGCGCCGCGAGGTCTCAGCCTGCCGAGCCACCGGCGATCGTGTAACTCCACAGCTCGCTGTGGACGCCGACCGGCCTGGGCGCCTCGCCGCCCGCGCGTTCCGCCGCTGAGCGGTGCCCATGCGCGAACGCCGGCGAGTTGACCCACGCCAGGAATGACTCCTCGTCCCGCCAGCGGGTCACCACCAGCCACTGGGTGCGGTCGTCGGACGGCTTGAGCAGCTCGAAGCCCTCGAAGCCGTCGCGGTCATCGACAGCGTTGGCCCGCGCGGCGAAACGGCGGGCGAGTTCGTCGCCGCTGCCCAGCTCAACGGTGATGGCGTTGATCTTGATGACGGTCACGGTGCCCCGCCTTCCCAGTTGATGGCGACACGATGCGGTGATGCTACTGGGCGGCGGATGCCGGCCCAGGCGGAGTCGTCAGCAGCGCACCACCGCGGCCGGTACGCCACCGGCCCGGACAAGCCGGGTGATGTCCTTGGGGTCGCCAGTCAGAATGCGGTCGCCCGCGCGGGCGACCAGGACGACCGTCGCGTCCACCACGTCGGCCGTGCCGGCGCGGCCGAGCAGCGCACGCCGCCGACTGATCCACGCGCAGGCCCAGCGCGCGCTCGGCCCGCGCCAACTCCTCCGGCGTCAGCGGCGGGTTCGCCGTCTCCCACGAGTCGAGGAACTCGGCGAGAGCATCGGCCCGAAGCTTCGCGGCGGCGGCCGCCGCGAGCCACGCCGACAGCCCGGTGCCCGCGCGCCGGGCAGCGTCCCGGACCGCATCGCCCAGCTCGCCGACGAATGAGACGCTCATCTTGTCGACCTTCACCGGAAGGATCACGGATCTGGACGCGCCCTGTCAGCCGCCTGGACGGAAGCGAGGAGGAACCTTTCCGGCTGGCCGCCAACACCCGATCCGGCTTCCCCACTCGGATGATCCGAATGACGCCGGTGGGCACATGTTCCCGTGAACCGCCGGCGCTTCCGGGATCCCTCGCGGTTGTGGCCACCAGAAGGCAGGGGCACGTTGTGCACCGCGGTGCACTCTCCCGGCGCGGCCGGCGGGTCATGCGTCAGCGGTCACCGAGAAAGACCTGATGATGGCCGGACCGGGCTCCTCTCGGCGCCCTGGGTGACGGTGCGGGCGAGGATGCGAGCGATCCGCCGGCCGGCGTGGCCGTCCCACAGGGCCGGGCGGCGCGGCGGAGGGGGATCGTCCAGGACGGCCAAGGCCGCCCTGACGACGACGGCGCGGTCCCGGCCGACGACCTGATTGGTGCCCTCGCTGACGGTGATCGGACGCTCGGTGGAGTCACGCAGGGTCAGACACGGCACGCCCAGGACGGTCGTCTCCTCCTGGATCCCGCCCGAGTCGGTCAGCACGATGCGGGCGCCGGCCTGCAGGGCCAGCGAGTCGAGGTAGCCGACCGGCGCGAGCAGGCGCACCCCGGCCGGCAGCCGGTCGGCCACCCGGGCGGCGGTCCGCGGATGGGCCGGGAAGACCAGCGGACAGTGGGCCGCGATCTCACCGAGCGCGCCGAGCAGGCCGGTGAGCGTCGTCAGGTCGTCGACGTTCGCCGGCCGGTGCAGCGTGACCAGCCCGTAGCCGCCAGGACGCAGACCGTGTGCGGGCAGGACCGGGCGGGCCAGCGCCTCGGCGCGCCGGGCCAGCAGCGAGTCGACCATGACGTTGCCGACGAGATGCACGGCGTGCGGCGCGGCTCCCTCCCGGCGCAGGTGGTCCACCGCCTCCGGGGAGGTGGCGAACAGGTCCGCGCACAGCTGGTCGACGACGATCCGGTTGATCTCCTCCGGCATCGAGCGGTCGCCGCTGCGCAGCCCGGCCTCGACGTGCGCGGCGCGCACCCCCGCCTTCGCGGCGACCAGCGCGCACGCCAACGTCGAGTTCACATCGCCGAACACGACCACGACGTCGGGGGCGAGGCTGTCCAGCAACGGCTCGAACGCCGTCATCACGGCGGAGGTCTGCACCGCATGCGAACCCGAACCGGCGCGCAGATGGTGATCGGGCTCGCGCAGGCCGAGTTCGGCGAAGAACACCCCGCTCATCGCGGTGTCGTAGTGCTGGCCGGTGTGCACGAAGGAGACCCGGAAATCGGCCGCGGTCAGCGCGTCGAGCACCGGCTTCGCCTTCACGAAGTTGGGCCGTGCCCCGGCGACAACGACCGCGTGCGGGCCGGCGGCCGGCGGGTTGCGTTGGGCGGGCGCGGCGTTCATGACCGGGCCCGCGCGGCGGTGGTGCGACTCGGCGGCACCTCGACGCGTCCCGGCGGGACGAGCAGGCCCTCGCGGGCGGCCGCGTCGGATTCGAGGGCGAGGTCGGAGTCGACCATCATCGCGATCAGTTCCTCGAACCCGACCTTCGGTTCCCAGCCCAGCTCCTCGCGGGCCTTCGACGCGTCCCCGACCAGCACATCCACCTCCGCCGGGCGGAAGAACCGCGGATCCTGGCGCACCAGCTCCGACCAGTCCGAGATCCCCACCCGACCGAACGCCGCGTCCAAAAACTCCCGAATACTGTGCGTCACACCCGTGGCCACCACATAGTCATCCGGCGACTCCTGCTGCAACATCCGCCACATCGCCTCGACATAATCCCCCGCGAAACCCCAGTCCCGCCGCGACTCCAGATTCCCCAACGTCACCGAGTCCTGCAACCCCAACGAAATCCGCGCCACCGCCCGCGTGATCTTCCGCGTCACGAACTCGATACCCCGCCGCGGCGACTCATGATTGAACAACAACCCCGAACACGCGAACGCCCCATACGACTCACGATAATTCACCGTCAAATAATGACCAAAAGTCTTCGCCACCCCATACGGCGACCGCGGATGAAACGGCGTCGTCTCCCGCTGCGGCGTCTCCCGCACCTTCCCGAACATCTCCGACGACGACGCCTGATAGAACCGCACCCGCGACATGTCATTACCACCCGCGATCCGCAACGCCTCCAACAGCCGCAACACCCCCATCCCCGTCGTCTCCCCCGTCAACTCCGCCTGCTTCCACGACAACCCCACAAACGAAATAGCCCCCAGGTTGTACACCTCATCCGGCTGCGAGATCTCCACCGCACCGATCAACGACGAAAGATCCGTCAGATCCCCCTCCAACAACATCACCCCCGGCACCACCCGCTCCACCACCGCCACCTTCGGGTTCGACTGCCCCCGAACCAACCCGAACACCTCATAACCCTTCGCGACCAGCAACTCACCCAGATACAACCCGTCCTGCCCGGTAATCCCGGTAATCAACGCACGCGGCACGACGTCGTCCTTTCCCGCACCGGCGAAACCGGTGGCGCGATGAAGCGAGGGTCGATCAGGCCAGCACGATCAGGCCAGCAGGGCGGCCGGGTGGCGGACCGCCTCGACGCCGAGGGCGTCGGCGGCGGCGAGCGTCGCCCGGCTCGAGGCCAGCAGCTCTTCGGTGACGGCGGCGTCCCCGCCCCGGCAGATCCGCAGGAAGGCCGCCGCCGCGGCCAGGTGACCCTTGTCCTGGGCGCCCCGCCACACCGAACGGCCGTCGACGACGAGCTCGCGATAGTCGTCGATGTGCGCGTGACGATGCCCGGCGAGTGCCTCGACGTGCTCCTTGCGGGCCGTGCGAGGGGCCGCCGAGCTGTAGGCGATGGTCGACAGCGAGCCGTCGGCGTGGCGCAGGGACAGCGCCAGATCGGGTGCGAGCAGCAGTTCGGCCTCCCGGCCGGCCAGCGCGGCGACCGCGTCGACCGGGCTGCCCGCGAGCGCCGTGCACGTGTCGACGAAATGGCAGACCTCGCCGAGCAGCCGGCCGCCCTGGACCCGGTCGTGGTACCAGTGCCCGAGCGGCACCGGGCCGGCCGCGACCCGGTAGACCAGGGACAGCGGCCCGGTCCGCGGGTCCTGGGCGGCGCGCGCGGCGACGACCGCGGGCGAGAACCGCCGGTTGTACCCGACGACCAGCGCCCCGCCGCCCGTCGCCGCGGCCCGCTCCACCCGGTCGAGCTCGTCGAAGCCGAGGGCGAGCGGCTTCTCGCACCACACGTGCCGGCCGCGTTCGAGCGCGCGGGCGGCGAGCTCCGCGTGGGTGGCGTGCGGGGTGGCGATGACGACGACGTCGATGTCGTCATCGTCGAGCACCGCGTCGGCGCCGGCCACCGCGCCGGCGAAGCCGTGCCGGTCGGCGAACGAGCGCGCGGAGCGGCCGCCGGCCGAGGCGACGGTGATGAACTGGTCGAAGCCGGCGGCGCGGAACGCGGGCAGCAGCACCGATCCGGAGAACGCCCCGGCCCCGATCCAGCCGACCCGGCTGCCCCGGCGCGGTGCGGCGGCGGCGCGCTGGCGCGGCACCCAGGGCCGCGAGCGTCCCGGGGTGGTCGCGGTGGTCGGGGTCGAGCCCGCACCGACGCCGTCGGTGGCGTCGGCGCTCCCGGCCGCGGGGCCGGCGCCTTCCTGTCCCGCCGGGTAGTCGAATCCCGCCGGGTAGTCGAATCCCGCCGGGTAGTCGAAGCGGATGGCGAGGTAGGGCTCGGTGCGCTCGGCGACGAGCTCGTAGGCCCGGGGGGCGTCGTCGATCGGGAACACGTGAGTGACGAGATCGTCGACCCGCAGCCGGCCGGCGGCGAGCAGGTCGAGCACCGCCTCCTGGTTGCGTCCCTCCGTCCAGCGGACCTGGCCGGCCGGGTAGTCCACGCCCCAGTCCTCGTAGCCGCGTTCGTAGCGGCCCGGACCGTACGAGCGGGCGAAACGCAGGGTCAGTTCCTTGTCGTAGAACGGCGTGCGGGCCAGGTCCAGGCCGACGTCGCCGACGACGACGACCTGCGCCCGGTCGCGGGCGAGCGCGGTGGCCCGCATCACCGGTTCCGCGGAGCGCCCGGACGCGCAGATGAGCACGGCGTCCGCGCCGCGCCCGCGGCTCCACCCGCGCATGGCCGCGGTGGTGGCCTCGCC
>NZ_JALKFU020000193.1 GCF_023242965.2 Frankia sp. AgKG'84/4 | reverse complement strand
CGCCACTGGTGGCCGGGCGGGCAGCGTGCGCGGCGGCGCGGACGATCACGGTGGTATGGGAGCCGACGCGGTGCCGGCTGCTCCTCGCCCGGCCGAGCGGCACGCGGACCGAAATGATCACCTGGACGGACGGGCGGGTGTTCGCCTTCGGGACCGAACTCGACCAGATTCGTGCCGCCGGACCGGTGGCCGGCCTTGGCGGTGGATCGCGTCCACGATGGCTGGCCCGCGGCGAGGTCCTGGCGGTGCGGGTTCCAGCCCGGCGCCGCAGTCAACGACTCGTGGTGGTGCCCTCGCGGGCCACCACGGGCCTGGCACGCGACGCCGCCCCCTGCCAGTGAGCCGGGGGCGCCAGGGTTCGACCTGACCCGTCGGTGGCCCCGCGCTGCGGACCCCGCCGCCGAGCGGTCAGCGGGCGGTCGCCTCCGCGGAGCCCCCGGTGGTGGCGGGCCGGGCTGGGCCGACGGTGCCCGTCGGGGTCGTCAGGAACTGCGCGCGGATCTGGCCGCTGACCCAGCGTTCCGCCACGAACGAGAGGAACGGGATGGTCCCGGCGAGCATGACCAGGACCATCCGCGGCAGCGGCAGGCGCGTGCGGCTGGCCAGGTCGAACGTGGCGGCCAGGTAGACGACGTACAGCACGCCGTGGACCGGGCCGACCGCGGCGACGACGGAGCTGTTGTCGCCGGCGTACTTCAGCGGCATACCGATGCAGACCAGGACGATCAGCCCCACGCCGACGAGGTAGGCGATGGCGCGGTACCGCACGAGGGCGGCGCGGATCGCCGGTGCGGCGCAGCGTCCCCCGGCGGCGCGGGAGGGGGCGGGCAGATCCGTCATCAGCGGGCTCCGTTGATGTGCTTCGGGGTAGCGGTCCGGCTCGGGCGCTCGGCCCGAGCCGGATCGTCAACCTGGTTCGGATGGTCGTGCTGGTCGTGCTGGTCGTGCTGGTCAAGGTGGTCGTGCTGGTCAAGGTGGTCGAGCTGGTTGGACGGGGCGATCTGCCGCGCGTCGGGCCGGCGGGCGTTCTCGAGCTGCGCGGGGGTGAACTGACGCAGGGCGTCGCGCAGCGCGTCGCGCTCGTAGAGCGCGGCGAGGTAGCGGTTGTAGGCGTCGACCTCCTCGTCCGGCTCGCAGGTGTCGCCCGCGGTCAGCATTCTGGGTCCGCCGGAATCGGGCTGCCAGGACGTCTCGGGCGCGATCCGGCCACCGACCCCCCACTGCGGGGCATTCGGATCCCTCGGCGCCAGGTCCTCCTTCATCATCTTGACCCACCAGAAGACGACGAAGGCGGCGAAGATCGGCCACTCGACCCCGTAGAAGAGGTTCTGCAGCGTGCCCTGGGCGGATTCGCCCTTGGACAGCTGCCAGATCCCCATCCGGATGAACACGGCGATCAGGGCGAGCGCGAGCAGATGACGCGCGATCCACGAGGGTGCAAACAACAGCCGGCGCACACCGTCGACGCTACCTCTCGGGTTCCCCTCGGCGTACGGGCCGGTGCGTTCCCTGGCTGGTAGGTCACATCGTCAACGGTCCACCTGGCCGCAGGGATGACCGGGGCCGGCCGGCCTTGGCCAGGCCGGCCGGCCCCGGATCGCAGTGCGGCCCGTCCGCCCGGCTGGGGGGGGTTAGCCGGGACGGTCGGGCCGGAACGCCCGCCGGACCTCCTGGCGCGGGGGCCGGGAGAGCATTCACCAGGACAGTCGTCCGGGAGGTCCGTTTGGTTGCCGTCGTCGACGACATTTTTCATCTTTTTTCCGGACCTGTTCTATCCACAGGTCCTCCCAACAAAGGGGTAGGGACTCGGTGGGCGGCGTCCTGGCCGCCCGGCCCGGACGGCTCCCACGGCCCGCCGGCCGCTTCAGGCCAATCCCTGGCTCGGACGGGTCAGCGCAGGACGGCTGCCGCGAGTGTCCACGGCGCCGAACCCACGCCGGCGATCGACACGGTGGTCAAGCCGATCCCGGCCGGCAGGGTGAGCCTGATCAGCGCATCGGAGGAGCCGTCGGCCTGTGGCTCCGGCAGCCCCACCACGAAGGACCGGGAGTCCTTGACCGACCCCACCGTGATCCGCACCTGTCCCGACGGTGAACCCAGATAGATCTCCAGCGAGCGGGATCCCAGCACGTAGGTCGTCAACGTCGCGGTGCCGCGGACCGAGAGCCGATCGGTCTTGTTGACACCGAACGGCGCCGGGAAGCCGCCGATCCAGTCGAACCCCGAGGCCGACCCGACGGGCGTGCCGACCACGAGGGCCTTCAGCAGCGGGATCGGCAGCGCCGCCCGGGCCTGTACGCCTTCCCAACCGCCACCGAAGAGCATCCAGTCCGCGGACGCGGCGGAGAGCTGGACGCGCGAACCGGCCGGGAAGCGGTCGGCCGTCGCGGTGTAGATGCCGGTCTGGGCCGGGGTGAGGATGCGCGCCGCGTCGGCGGCCGGGGCGTCGGGACGCGTGGCGTCGGCCGGTCGGGATCCCGTGGTGCCTGGTGCGATCGACGACTTCGGCAGCGGCGCGGACGACCGGTCGGACGCCTCGCCAGCGGGGGGGACAGCGGGCGAGGCCGACGGGGTGGTGGGCGGGGCGCCGGTGGCTGTGGTCGACGTCCAGGCCGACGAGCTCGGATGGGGCGGGGCGGTGACCGTGCTGGTCGAGGGATCGAGCGAGTCCGAGCCCGGCAGACCGAACAGGGTCAGGGCGGATGCCATCGTCAGGCCCAGGACCGCGACGATCGCGCTGACGAACCCGCGGCGACGTCCGTGGATGCCCGGCCGGGACCCGGCGGCCCGCGGCCGGCGGCTCTGCTGAGGACCGCGGTGGCGCGCCCGCTGCCCGCCGTCCGTCGCGTACAGCGGCGCCGGTGAGCCGGCGGTGGCCGGGTAGTCGGTCGTCGTCCAGTCGCCGACCGGCAGCGGATCAACTGGCTCATCCTGATCGTCGGAGCCGAACCGCACGGCCCGCAGGACCCGTCCGCGTCGGGCCAGCGTGTCGGCGGTATCCGCCGGGCCGTCGAGGTCGGGTTCCGGCCGGTCCGCGCCGCTGGACCGGCCGATCTCGGCCAGCTGGTCGGCCACCACCGGGTCCAGGTCGTCGTGGTCATCGACGTTGATCGGGCGGGTGTGGCGTGCCATGACGACCGTCGCGAACTCCAGCCGGTCGCGTGCTGAGGAGGCTACCGACACGGGCGCGGGGCTCTCGGTGCCGTCATACGGGGTGAACACGTCCGGCGCGGGGAAGGGCCCGAGGTAAGGCCCGTAGCCGGTCGCAGCGGCGATCCGGCGGCGGATGTGGTCCGAGTCGGGCCGGTGGCGGCCCATCTCGACGCCGAGCAGACCGCGCAGCTCCGCGGGGAAGGCCGGGCCGGCGGTGTTCCGGTCGGCGCGCCGGGCGTCGGAGCTCGGGTGTGCTCCGGCCGGCAGTCGCTGGTCGGAGCCTTCGAACTCCGACGTGCCCGGGGCCATCTAGGCCTCGCCGACCCGCCACAGCGGCCCCCGCGGGCGGGTGAACGTGGACAGACCGGGGCCGCCGGGCTGGCCGCTCTCCTGCGCGGCGCCGGAGCGCGGCGGGCCGGGCCTCGCGGCAGTCACCACCCGGGAGGCATCCGGACGGCCCGTCTGGCCGCCGCGGGCAGCACCACGGTTCTCGGTCACGCCCGGGGTCACCTCCTCCGTCGTCGACTCGGCCGGCGGCAGGGCACCGCCGAGCAGGATCCGCTCCAGATCGGCGACGCCGCGAGCAGTCTGGCTTTTTACGGTTCCCACGGAGATCCCCAGCGTGCGAGCTACGTCACCCTCGGACAGATCAAAGGCGTACCGCAGCACCACGCAGGCCCGTTTCCCCGGCGGCAGCGTCATGAGGGCGGTCCGCAGGTCCACGACGGCCGGCACGTCGGGCACCGGCGCGGACCGCTCGGCCCGCTGGCCGAGGGCGAGCAGCCCACGGCGTTCCCGCACCACCTTGCGGACACGATCGGCCGCGAGGTTCGCGACGATGCGGCGTACATAGGCCAACGGCAGGTCCGCTGAGCGCACGCGGTCCCAGTGCGTCCAGGCCGCGGTGAGCGCGTCGGCGGTGATGTCGTCGGCGGCGTCGTGATCGCCGATCAGCAGGTAGGCGAAGCGACTGAGCTCTCGATGGTGTCGTTCGAAGAAGGCACGGAACTCCGCGTGTCTGTGGGGATGTTCGTGTTCGTCATCGGTCGCGACCGCTTCCACTGGCACGCTCCCCGGGCGCGTCCAGGCCGGCGCATCCCCGGGGCCGGCCAGACAGTCGATGCTGTGGTGGTCTGTTGCTGATTGCAGAGAACCTTGAGTTCAGGGTGATGTGGGACTGACGCTAGCGGTTGTACCTGGTGTTGGGAGTGGCCCTTTGGTGGTGATCGATGGCCGTGCTGTAAATACGGTGATACAGGTTTGGGACCTCGAAGCGTCTGTAATCCATGGTGCGATCGCGCCGCTGCCAGTCGGTGGCGGAAACGCCCAGGTCACGGCCCCGGCTGACGGTGGCGCCCGGGAAGTGTCGCGCTGGGACGGTGGTCTGCCCGAGTTCCGTCGGTGACCATCCCGCCCTTTTTGTGTAGGCGGAGATGTGGTGACCCCCGGCGTGGTGCCCCCGGTGGGCCGCTGGCTGGCCAGGGGCTCGACCCGCCGATTCGGGGCGGCCGCGGACCCGCGCCGGTCGCCGGCCGACATGGGATGCTGTGGCGATGTTTCCGCGGCGCCGTCTGCCGGGTACGGCGGGTTCTATGTCCAGCCCGTTCCCCCCGTCCAACCCGCAGAGTGCGCACGCGGCGGCGTCCGCGGGGATCCGTCCGCACCGCCCGGACTCCCCGCCGCCACCCCTCGACCCCGACGCGCCGATCCCGGACGATCCGGGACCGCTGCTTCCCGACACCCCCGATCTGCCCCCGGCCCCGCACGAGCCGTCGCCCTACACCGAACCCGCGCCGGACGCGCCGGCAGAACCGGAACCCGAGCCGGTCTGAACCGGCGGTTCGGGCGAGCCGGACGGCAGCTGTGACGAAGGAGCCCACCGTGGCCCAGCTCGGCCTGACCTCCGACGAACTGCTGACCACCACCCGTAGCGTGCGCCGCCGGCTCGACCTCGACCGCCCGGTCGAGCCGGAGATCATCGAGGACTGCCTGCGGATCGCGCTGCAGGCCCCGTCCGGCTCCAACGCGCAGGGCTGGCACTGGATCGTGGTGACCGATCCGACGCTGCGCGCCGGGATCGCCGAGTGCTACCGGCGCGCGGCGCTGCCCTACCTCGACTCCCGCGAGGTCGAGCTGAAGGCCGTCGACGGTCCGCACGCGGCCGCGCACCAGCGGGTCACCGACTCGGCCCGCTACCTCACCGACAACATGCACCGGGTGCCGGTGCTCGTGCTGGGCTGCCTGGCCGGGGATGTCGAGCAGATCCCCGCCGCCTACCAGGCCGGGTACTGGGGCTCGCTGTTCCCGGCGGCCTGGAGTTTCATGCTCGCGCTGCGGGCGCGGGGCCTGGGCAGCGCCTGGACGACCCTGCACCTGCAGTACGCCGCCGAGGTCGCCGAGCTGCTCGGCATCCCGGCGGGCTACAGCCAGGGCGTCCTGCTGCCCGTCGCCTACACCCTGGGGACGGACTTCCGCCCCGCCCGGCGGGAACCACTGGAGACCGTCCTGCACCGCGACCGCTGGTAGGCCGTAGCCCGCGGACCCGAGCCCGCGCCGCGGATCGGCACGGGTCGCGGCGGCGCGCCTGCGCGACCCCACGGGATAGCGTGGACGGGTGCTCGCGGTGACGGTGTCGGCCCCTGGCGGGCCCGAGGTCATGTCCTGGACGACCGTGGCGGATCCGCCCCCACCCGGGCCCGGGGAGGTCGCCATCGACGTGGTCGCCACGGCGGTCAACCGTGCCGATCTGCTCCAGCGCCAGGGCTTCTACCCGCCGCCGCCCGGCGCCTCGGAGATTCTCGGGTTGGAGTGCGCCGGCACGGTCGCCGCCGTCGGGGCCGGTGTCATCGGGCTGGAGCCCGGCGCGCTGGTGTGTGCCCTGCTCAGCGGTGGCGGCTACGCGGCCCGGGTGAACGTGCCGGCGGCCCAGGTGCTGCCGGTTCCGGCGGGGGTCGATCTCGTCGAGGCCGCGGCCCTGCCCGAGGTCGCCTGCACCGTCCATTCGACCGTCTTCGGTATCGGCGGCCTGCGTGACGGCGAGGTCTTCTGCGTGCACGGCGGCGCGTCCGGCATCGGCACCTTCGCCATCCAGGCGGTCCGCGCGCTGCGGCCGGCCGCGGTCATCGCCACCACCGCCGGCTCCGCGGCGAAGCTCGCCCGGGTCCGCGAACTCGGCGCCGACGTCGCCGTGTCCTACCGGGACGAGGACTTCGTCGAGGTCATCCGCACGGCCACCGACGGGCACGGCGCGGACGTGATCCTCGACATCATGGGAGCCGCCTACCTGCCCCGCAACGTCGAGCTGCTGGCCGTCGGCGGCCGGCTCGTCATCATCGGCCTGCAGGGCGGCGTGAAGGGCGAGCTCAACCTGGCGACCCTGCTCGGCAAGCGGGCCGCGGTGCACGCCGCGTCGCTGCGGGCGCGGTCGCTTGCCGAGAAGGCCGCGATCGTCGCGGCGGTGCGCGCCGAGGTGTGGCCGGCGGTCGAACGCGGCGCGATCCGACCGGTGATCGACCGGATCCTGCCGATCACCGAGGTGGTGGCGGCCCATCAGCACCTCGCTGACCTCGGACATGTCGGCAAGGTGGTCCTCACCGTGCCGGCGTGACCGCCGGCGCCCACCTGCCACGCCGGCCGACGGTCTGCGGACCCGCGCGGTCTGACGGTGGCCGAGGGGGCAGGATAGGAGACATGACGGATCAACCGGAACCCCGTGTCGTGGTCGTCGGGCCCGACGGTGCGCTGCACGAGGCCGTGCAGGCGCCCCGCCACCTCGACGGGACGGGCCTGCCGAGCGCCGAGGCGGACGGGCAGGCGCCCGCGGACGGCAACCCCATCGCCGATCTCGTGTCCCAGCCCGACAAGGTGATGCGCATCGGAACCATGATCAAGCAGCTGTTGGAGGAGGTCCGCGCGGCCCCGCTGGACGAGGCCAGCCGGGTGCGGCTGCGCGACATCCACCGCAGCTCGATCCGCGAGCTCTCCGAAGGGCTGGCGCCGGAGCTGCGCGCTGAGCTGGATCGGCTCTCGCTGCCGCTCGACGAGCAGAGCACCCCGTCCGACGCCGAGCTGCGGATCGCCCAGGCGCAGCTCGTCGGCTGGCTCGAAGGTCTGTTCCACGGCCTGCAGACCGCCCTGCTCGCGCAGCAGATGGCCGCCCGCTCGCAGCTCGAGGAGATGCGCCGCCGGGCCCTGCCCAGCGGGCAGGGACAGCAGCCCGGCGGCGAGACGTTCGGCCGCGGCGCCTACCTCTGAATCCACGCCCCTCTGAATCCATGCCGGAGGCCACCCGCCGCCGGCGGGTGGACCCCTCGGGATCAGTTCGCCGGGCTGACCGAACTCATATTGAAGTCGGCGACCCGCATCGGTGGCATCCGGGCGAGCGTGAACCAGTCCGCCCACTCCCGGGGCATCGTGCGGATCGCCGCGCCGATCTCACTCGTGCGGCCGAGCATGTCCACCGGGGACTCGTTGAACCGGAAGTTGTTCACCGCCCCGGTGACCTCGCCGTTCTCGACCAGGTAGACGCCGTCGCGGGTCAGCCCGGTGAGCAGCAGCACCTCCGGGTCGACCTCGCGGATGTACCAGAGGCTGGTCAGCAGCAGTCCGCGCGAGGTTGAAGCGATCATGTCTTCCAGCGACGCGGCGCCGCCGCCGTCAAGGATCAGGTTCTCGATCATCGGGGTGACCGGGCCGCCCGCGGCGCGGGCCGACGCGCGGGTCTGCACGAGTGACGCGAGCCTGCCATCGCTGATCCAGTCGGTGGCGCCGAGCGCCATGCCGTTGTCGAACACGCTCGATGTCGACGACGAGGCGGCGGCGGTCACGAACGGGGTCGCCGCCAGCTCGGCGTCCGCGGGATCGCTGAACAGCCGCAGCCTCGCCGGCCCGAGCGCCTCACCGAGGCGGGTCCCGCCGCCGGCCCGGCTGAACACGGTGCGGCCCTCGGCCGCGTCCCGGCCGGCGGCGGACCAGTAGAGGTTCACCATCAGATCGGCCACCGCGGACGGCGGCAGCAGCGTCTCGTAACGTCCCGCCGGCAGGTCGAGGGACCGTTCGCACCAGGCGAGCCGGGACCGCAGCAGCGCGTCCGTGGCCGCGACGTCCACGTCGGTGAAATCACGGGTGGACTGCCCGTGCCACACCGACCCGCCGGGGGCCGGGCTCTTCGCGTTCCACTCGACGCTGCCGGTGGGCTGGCTGTGCCGCAGCCGCAGGCCGGTCGACGTGCCGAGCCAGGTGGTGGTGATCGTGTGCTCGGCGAAGCCGAACATGCGCCGGCTCTCGGCGCGCGCCGCCGCGAACGCCTCGGCGAGATCGCGGGCGAACCCGGTGAACACCGCGGTGCCCGTGCGGACCGCCGGGTCGGTGAAGGCCCCCTGGGCGGTGGATCCCCCGGCGGTCGCCGGGCCCAGCAGGTCGGCGTAGTCCTCGGCGTCCGCCGCCTCCCTCGCGGCCTCCTCGGCGGCACGGACGAGCTCGGTCAGGCCGTCGGCATCGGCCGGGTGCGCACGCTCGCCGGGGCGGGCCGGGGGGGCGGGGCCCCCCCCCCCCTCCAGACCGCCTCCCCCCCCCGCCCCCGCCACCCACCCGCCCAGCCCCATATCAGTGACCCACCCCTCCCGGC
>NZ_JALKFU020000192.1 GCF_023242965.2 Frankia sp. AgKG'84/4 | reverse complement strand
GGCCAGGCGCGGCCGGCGGCCACGCCGTGGACTCCCGTCGCGGCGGCCCCCACCGGCGGACTGCGATCGGGGCGCGCCCGGCCTCAGCCGAGCAGGATCACGACCCGTCGGCTGGGCTCCTCGCCCTCCGACTCGCTGTGCACGCCGTCGATCTCGGCGATCGCATCGTGCACGACCTTGCGCTCGAACGGGGTCATCGGGGCGAGGGTCTCCGGCTTGCCCTGTTCCAGCGCGCGGTCCGCGGCCGCAGTCGCGATCTTGCCGAGCTCGATCCGCCGGCGCGCCCGATGGCCGCCGACGTCGAGCATCAGGCGGCTGCGGGTACCGGTCCGCTGCAGGACGGCGAGTCTGGTCAGCTCCTGCAGCGCCTCCAGCGCCTCGCCGCCGGTCCCGATGAGCCGGTCCAGCCCGTCGCCGACCACGGCGACGACGGCCCGGCCACTCTCGACGTCCAGGTCAAGATCGCCGTCCATGTCGATGATGTCCAGCAGGCCCTCGATGTAGTCGGCGGCGATCTCACCTTCCTGCTCGAGGTCGGCGATGCGCCGCTCCTGCGGTTTGAGCTCGGACTCGGGGGAGGCCTGCTCGTCGGTGACTCCGGCCGCGTCCACAGCCAGGTCGGGGGCCGAACCGGTCATCTGCACTTCTCCAGGGGAACGGGGGGCGGCGGAGCCGAGACTACGGGATGCCTCCGCGCAGTGACGTGATCGGGGTTACCTGCGGTGCCACGGGCGGGTCCGGGTGTACCAACCCGGATCAACGCCGGCCGCCGGGCCGCTTGCCCTTGCTGCGGCGCTTGGCTGGGCGGGAGCCACCCGGCTGGCGGCGCGCACCGGCGGGGACGGGGGTGGGCCGGTCGCCACTGTCCGTGGTCCCCGCCTCCGACGTCGAGGCCGCGGCACTGTCCGAGGTACGTGCGGCCGCCTTGCCGGTCTGGTCCTTCCCCTTGCCACCGGATCTGGCCGGGGAACCCGCCGGCTGCTCACTGATGCCGGTGGCGCCGGCCTCTTTGGTGGCGGTGGCCTTCCCCGCCGGACGCGCCGCGGCGCCACTGCGGGAGCGGGTACCGGGCGGCGCGGTCGGGGAGGACCGGACGCCCTCCCGCACCGTGTCCGTCAGCTTGCCGGTGGCCGCCGAGCCCTTGGTCAGGTTCGGCGCCGTCGCCGTCGCCGGCCGGGGGCGGGACTTCGACTTCGCTCCGGCCCGGACACCGGGCGCCGGGCGGGCCGGCACGGCAGCGCCGTCGGCGGCCGGACGGCCGCTTGCGGTCAGCGGCTGGACGGGCGGCATCCGCTTGATCACGAAGAACTGCTGGCCCATGCTCCACAGGTTGGTGGTCAGCCAGTAGAGCAGAACGGCGATCGGGAAGCGGAAACCGAAGATCGCCAGCATCAGCGGCGAACCGTAGAGCAGGATCTTCTGGACCATCGCCTGCTGCGGGTCCGTCGGTCCCGTGCGGGCCATGATCTGCCGCTGGGTCATGAACGTCGTCAGACCCATCAGCACGATCAGCACGACCGCGAGGATCCGGACGTGCGTCGTGTTCAGCCCGAGGAAGTCCACGAGCTGGCTGTTCGAGCGGAAGCTGCTCGACAGTGAAATACCGAACACCTTGGCCGAGGCGATCTGCTCGACCTCGTGGGCGGAGAGCCCCACCCGGGGACGCCAGACCAGCGAGCCGTTCGGGCCCTCGTTCATCGGCGCCAGGTGGGTGAACACGTGGAACAGCGAGATGAACAGCGGGATCTGCAGCACGATCGGCAGGCAGCCGAGCAGCGGATTGCCGTGCTCCCGCTGCAGCGCCATGATCTCCTGCTGCATGCGGGGCTTGTCGTGGCCCCACTTCTCCCGGATCTCCTTGATCCGCGGCTGCATCATCTGCATCGTGCGCTGCGACTTCACCTGCTTGACGAACAGCGGGAAGATCAGAATTCGCACGCAGATCACGAGCAGGACGACGGAGAAGGCCCAGGAGAAGAAGCTGCTGTCGCCGAAGATCGGGCCGAAGCCCTTGTGGAAGAAGACGATCGCGTTCGCGGCAAGGTGGTAAAGCGGATCCAACAACTTACTGACTCCTCAAACCCACGGTCCGCGACCGGAACCGACGATCTCGGGCCCGTGTCCCCTCGGCCGGAGACGGGAAGCCACGCCTGTGGGCCGGCGCGGCGGTACCGGTACGGGCGGGTCCGCCCGTCCGGCACGCGGACAGACTGGCGCTCGTCGTACCCCTGGGTTCGCGAACGACTGCCGACCCCGCGTCGGTTCCCGCCGACGCGGGCGAGTCCGCAGTGATGTCGCGCCGCGGCGCGACGGGCCGCCCGCCCGGCACCGGGTCGTAACCACCGGTGGACAACGGCTGGCAGCGCAGCACACGGGCAAGCGCCAGCACCCCGCCACGGACCCCGCCGTGACGGTGCACTGCCTCCAGCGCGTAGGCGCTGCAGGACGGTTCGAAGCGGCACATGCCGGCGTTACGGCCCGACCAGGCCGCCCGGTACAGGCGCACCAAGGCGCCGGCGAGCCAGGCCAGCGGGCCGCGGACCGCACCGGCGGGCGTGCGGGCGAACCCGGGCACGTGCCGCCGGGCGGCTCGGGAGGCCAGGACGACGTCCAAGGCGGCGGCGGCGCCCAGCACGACGAGCAGGATCGATCCTGTACTCATCGGGTCGCCTCCCGCTGCCGGCGGCCGGTCTGCCGGGTTCCCTCGAGCGCGGGGCCGGTCGCCCGCGCGAACGCGTCATCGAGGGCACGGCCAAGTCGGTCGGAACTCGCTCCCGCGGCATCCGGCAGCGCCCGGACAACCAGCATCGTGCCGGAAGGAAGGTGATCGAGCCGTGCGCGCACCTGCTCCCGCAGCCGGCGACGAACCCGGTTGCGCACGACGGCCTTACCCACCCGCCGCCCGACGACGAATCCCGCACGCGGCGGCTCACCACTAGTTGTCCACAGGCTGTGGACAACTAGTGGACCGGAGCGCGTCCGTCGGCCAGCAGTCCCTACGCGGGCGTGCTCGTCCCTCGTCCGGACGCGGGCCTGCTCGGGAAGCATCGTCAACCGGGGTACAGCAGGAACCCGCCGTCAGGCGGAGAGCTCGCTGCGTCCCTTGCGTCGACGGGCGGAGATGATGGATCGGCCGGCACGGGTCCGCATCCGCAACCGGAACCCGTGTGTCCGGGCCCGCCGACGGTTGTTCGGCTGGAAGGTGCGCTTGCTCACGTGACGACTCCGTCTGCAGGGTGGACGCGGGCGGTGGGCTTCGCCGCCGCGGGGGCGGGCCGCACCACACGGCCCGCACAAGCACATCCCACGACAAACGAGGCGGTCTAACACCGCGGTTCGACCTAGCGTACACATGCCCGCGCCCGTCACGGCCTCCCGGGCGGCTTTCCGACCGACCTCGACAGCGCCAACGGGCGGCCTCCCGACAGGTCCCGCGGGGAGGGACAGCCAGGTGGGCGGACCGAGCTCCGCGTGCACACCGGACTGTCCTCGCGGTCACGTCGGCCGATCCACGAGGACAGGTGATGACACCCCTGGAACTGTCCGGCCAGGCCCACGCCGATGACTGCTTGTAAGCAAATGCCACAGGCGCTGATCGAAGGCCGGGATGAGCTCCCGTCGCGGACCCGGGCGCACGCCGTCGGTTCGCCGACCGACGGCGCCGGCACGAAGCCTCGGACCGCGCCTTACGATCGTGGGGGCACCATCACACGCACGCAGCTGCCGGAGGATGCCAATCCGGCCCGCGGGGCGCTGGAAACCGCCGGCTCGGTGCACCATGGCCTGTGGAAAACGCCTGTGGAGAGGGCGTTTGGCAGGGAGCAGCGGTAGGTCCGGGCGATGGTGCGAGGCGGGGGATCTCGCCAGGAGAACGAGCCGGTGCGCCACGCCGGCCGCCCTGTCGCGTCCATGCACAGGTTGTGGACGACGATGTGGAGAACCATTGGGGCGAAGTCTCCCGGTCACGACCGGACGAGACCACAACAGCATCCGCGACCTGACTCCCCTGTCTGGGACCGCACCGCCCGCGAACCGTACCGAACTGCCCGAGGAGCCCTCGTGTCCAACTCCCGCGCCGACTCTGTCGCCGGTCTACCGTTCGGAGACGAGCCCGCGGGTGACCCGGATCTGGCCGCGGTCTGGCGCAAGGCCGTCTCCGGGGTCGCCGACGGCGCGCTGTCCGCCCAGCAGCGGGCGTGGCTGCGGCTGACCCGCCCGCTCGGCCTGGTTCAGGACACGGCGCTGCTCGCCGCGCCCAACGAGTTCACCAAGGAACTCCTCGACTCGCGCCTGCGCCCGTTCTTGTCCACAGCCTTGTCCACAGCGTATGGACGTGACATCCGGGTCGCCGTGACCGTGGAGCACCTGCCGGATCCGGAGCCGCTGAGTGGCCCGATCCGCATCGTCCAGCCGGGGGAGGGCGACACCGGCTCGGCCGGTGCCCAGCCGCCGGTCGAGCGCGGCGAGTCCACCGGTGGCAGCCGGCAGAAGTCCGCGCCGGTGAACGGGGAGCTGCCCTTCCCCGAGCCCGCGGACGCCGCCCCGCCGATCCGGATGGGTGCCGGTCTCGGCCGGGAGGCCGCCCCGGTCGAGGCCGAGCCCGCGCAGGCCCGCCTGAACCCCCGGTACATCTTCGAGACGTTCGTCATCGGTGACAGCAACCGTTTCCCGCATGCCGCCGCGGTGGCCGTGGCGGAGGCGCCGGCGAAGGCATACAACCCGCTGTTCATCTACGGGGACTCCGGGCTCGGCAAGACCCACCTGCTGCACGCGATCGGCCACTACACGCTGAAGCTCTACCCGAACACCCGGGTCAAGTACGTGAGCTCCGAGGAGTTCACCAACGACTTCATCAACTCGATCCGGGACGACCGCCAGCAGGCCTTCCAGCGCCGCTACCGGGATGTGGACGTCCTGCTTGTGGACGACATCCAGTTCCTGGAGAACAAGGAGCGGACGCAGGAGGAGTTCTTCCACACCTTCAACGTCCTGCACGACGGCGAGAAGCAGATCGTCATCAGCTCGGACCGCTCGCCCAAGCAGCTGTCCGCGCTGGAGGACCGGCTGCGTAGCCGGTTCGAGTGGGGCCTGATGACCGACATCACCCCGCCGGACCTCGAGACCCGCATCGCGATCCTGTCGAAGAAGGCGGCGACCGAGCGGCTGCCCGTGCCACCGGACGTTCTCGAGTACATCGCGACCCACATCGAGCGCAACATCCGAGAGCTCGAGGGGGCACTGATCCGGGTCGCCGCCTTCGCGAGCCTGAACAAGTCCCATGTCGACCGCACGCTCGCCGAGATCGTGCTGCGGGACCTGATCCCCGACGCCGGCAACCCGGACATCACCGCCATCCAGATCATGAACGCGACCGCGGCGTACTTCGGCGTCTCCATGGACGACCTGTGCGGCACGTCCCGCAGCCGGGTCCTCGTCACCGCCCGCCAGATCGCCATGTACCTGTGCCGCGAGCTGACCGACCTGTCCCTGCCGAAGATCGGACAGCACTTCGGCGGCCGTGACCACACGACGGTCATGCACGCCGACCGCAAGATCCGCGGTCTGATGGCGGAGCGGCGGGCCATCTACAACCAGGTCACCGAGCTGACCAACCGCATCCGACTGCAGGCCCGCCAGAACTGACCCCCACCGGGGACCGAATCGCGCGGGGCCATCGCCCGGCGCCGACTACACAGGGGTATCCCGGCCGCCCGGTGACGGCCCGTGCGACCACACGGGTTCGTGGACAACGCGCCCAGGCGCCCCGCCATGCCGTTCCGCGAACGCCGATCGATCAAGCGATCATTAGTGGCGTTTGCGTTGAAGTCGATGATTACACCGAAACCTTTCGACCACCACCGGTGACCATGTGCCCCCATGGGCCTCCGCCGGCCGCGGGTGCTCGCCGAGCCCACAGGGTGGTTCCACCCACAGCTTGTGGAAAACCTTGTGGACAGCGGGTGGGCGAACCGGTGGAAGAAGGGGTGGACAGCCTGTGGATAACTCGGGGAATGCCTGTGGAGGGACAAAGTAGTCCCTGGGGACAGCGTCTCGACGTGTGGATATCCACTGCGTCTGTCCACAGGCGAACCCACAGGATTTGCACCGGCCAATCAGGGCTCTGACCTGCGGAAACGATGGTTATCCCCAGTATCCACACCCCCTACTACCACCACGATTCTAGATCTCTCTTTAAAAGATCAAAATCTCTAAGTACTAGGGGGTGTGGACAACGAACGATGATCATCGTCGAACGCCTGCTGTCCCACTTCGTGGGCTCCGAGTAGGCACCCGGGGTGACGTCGGCCGCCCGCTGCCGCCGCCTGGCACTCTGGGATGCTGAGCGGTGTTCCCGACCGGCTGCCTCCGCACACCGGAGGGAACGACAGGAGGGCTAACCATGAAGTTCCGGGTGGAACGGGACGAATTCACCGAAGCGGTCGCCTGGACCGCCCGTACGCTGCCGAGCCGGCCGACGACCCAGCTCCAGGTGCTGTCGGGACTCCTGCTCGACGCCACCGGGCCGATGCTGAAGGTCGCCGCCTACGACTACGAGGTGGCCGCGCAGAGCACGGTGCACGCGACCGTGTCGGAGGAAGGCCGCGCCCTCGTCAACGGCAAGTTGCTCGCGGAGATCACCCGCTCGCTGCCGGCCGCTCCGGTCGACCTCGCGATCGATGGCACCCGGCTCGTCATCACCTGCGGGAACGCCAGGTTCGCGCTGCCGATGTTGCCGGTCGACGACTACCCGGCGCTGCCGGCGATGCCTCCCGTCACGGGGCACATCGAGGGATCCGCCTTCGCCGCCGCGGTCGCGCAGGTCGCCATCGCCGCCGGGCGGGACGACACCCTGCCCGTGCTGACCGGTGTGCGCATGGAGATCGACGGCGACACCCTCACCCTTGCCGCGACGGACCGCTACCGGCTGGCGGTACGCACGTTGAAGTGGCGCCCGGCGGAGGACTCCGCGACCGAGGGCGAGGTCACCCCGGTGACGGTGGCCCTGGTGCCCGCACGCACGCTGCTGGACACCGCCAAGTCGCTGTCGGGCTCCGGGGTGGAGGTGTCCATCGCGCTGGGGACCGGTCCGTCCGGGGAGACCCTGGCCGGCTTCTCCGGCTCGACCCGACAGACGACCACACGGCTGCTCGAGGGCCAGTTCCCGCCCTACCGCAAGCTGCTGCCCGACAGCTCGCCGCTGATCGCCCAGCTGGAGATTGCTCCACTGCAGGAGGCCGTGCGCCGGGTGGCCCTGGTGGCGGCGAAGACCGCCCCGGTGCAGCTGGCGTTCTCCCCGGACCACCTGGTGCTGGAGGCCGGGACGGGCGGCGAGGCGCAGGCCACCGAGACGCTCCCGGCGGTCTACGACGGCCCGGAGCTGGCGGTCGCCTTCAACCCGTCCTACCTGCTCGACGCCCTGGGTGCGCTGGAGTCCGACATCGTGCGGATCGGCTTCGCCAGCGCGGACGATCCCACGGTCGCGGCGAACAAGCCGGCGATCCTGACCGGCAAGTCCGGTGCGGAGGGCGACTCCGCCGACGGCACCAGCGGCGAGCTGCCCGACTACCGCTACCTGCTCATGCCGATCCGTCTCCACGGGTGACGTGCACCTCACGCATCTGTCACTCGTCGACTTCCGGTCCTACCCGGCTCTCGATCTCACGCTGAGTCCGGGGACGACCACGTTCGTCGGCAGCAACGGGCAGGGGAAGACCAACCTGCTGGAAGCGATCGGCTATGTCGCGACCCTGGCCAGCCACCGGGTCGCGGGCGATGCCCCGCTGGTCCGCGACGGCGCGGAGCGGGCGATCGTGCGCACCAGGATCGTCCGCGGCGACCGGGCGGCCCTCGTCGAACTGGAGATCGTGCCGGGACGGGCGAACCGGGCGCGGTTGAACCGCGCGCCGGTCGCCAGGACCAGGGATGTTCTTGGTCTGCTGTGCACGGTCCTGTTCGCCCCGGAGGATCTTGCGCTGGTGAAGGGTGATCCCGCCGGGCGCCGGCAGTTCCTCGACGGGCTGCTGGTCGCCCGGACGCCGAGGATGGCGGCGGTGCTGGCCGACTACGAGCGGGTCGTCCGACAGCGTTCGACGCTGCTGCGCACGGCCGGGGCGGCGCGGCGCTCCGGCGGGCAAGGTGATCTGCGCACCCTGGACGTGTGGGACGGCTACCTGGCCGCGCACGGAGCCGAGCTGCTCGCCGCCCGGCTCGCCCTGGTCGAGGCGTTGCGTCCGTCGGTCGTCGAGGCCTACGCGGCGGTCGCCGGGGCGGCGGCCGAGGTCGCGATCGACTACCGAGCGAGCGTGCCGCTGCCCGCAGGCTCGGTGGGTGGCGCCGGCGAGCGCGAACAGCTGGTCGAGGTGATGCACGCGGCGCTCGCGCAGGCCCGGGCGCGGGAGATCGAACGCGGGATGACCCTGGTCGGCCCGCACCGGGACGATCTGGCGCTGTCCATCGCGGGCCGCCCGGCGCGCGGCTATGCCAGCCACGGCGAGTCGTGGTCGTTCGCCCTCGCGCTGCGCCTGGCCTCGTTCGAGCTGCTGCGGGCGGACGACCGGGAGCCGGTTCTGCTGCTCGACGACGTGTTCGCCGAACTGGACAGCCAGCGGCGGGCGCGTCTCGCCGAGCTCGTCGCGCCCGCCGAGCAGGTGCTGGTGACGGCCGCCGTCGAGGGGGACGTGCCGGCGGAGCTCGCGGGCCGTCGTTTCCTCGTCGCCGACGCGGAGGTGCGCGATGCCGACTGATCCCGATGGCCGCCCGGCCGCCCCCGACGGCTCGCCCGCCGCGCCGGAGGGCACCGCCG